>JAEZDW010000144.1 GCA_023417955.1 Bacteroidota bacterium | reverse complement strand
TATCAGGTGCGGATGACAAAAGGAGGCTGCACCAAGACTTCCGAAAAATTCGCATTCCGGATAACATCAACATCACCCACTACCGGCGAAGTTGCCGTGTATCCAAATCCAGCCCGCGGCCATCTTAATGTAGCCGGTGTAACGAATCCAGGTACTTCCTATAGCATCATATCGGTTACCGGAACCGTTGTTCAGCAGGGAACGCTTTCCGCTGATGCACCCCTCCTTATTCCAACGGATCACCTTGCGCCGGGTGTGTACATGCTGCACCTGCAGGATTCAAAAGGTCTTTTAAGGTTCAGGGTGGTTATTCAATAAGCGGTCCCTCAGTTTCGCTGTCGTCACCAATGACGCTGACTCTGAACCTGTCCCCAAATTTTCCGGCAGATATCGGTCTGTCCGTTTCCTCACTGTACACGTACGTGAATGCTGCGCCATAGTAAAGGATGAACGAGGTGTAGAAAATGAACAACATGATCAGCGCGAATGATGTTGAAGCGCCGAAAATGTTTACGGCGACGCTATAGACAAGCAGTTTCCCCAGGATCCATTTGCCTGCGTTAAACAAGACCGCTGTGAGAATGCCACCTGCAAGCGTTACGCGCCAGTGCGGAACACCATCCGGTAACATCTTAAAGAGCAACGTAAATAATGTCGTTACTACCAACAGCGAAAAAACAACGTTAACCCCGAGGACAAGTTCGTTATGAATGTTGGGCAGGAGTTTATCGAGGTGATCCCGTAGTAGCGCTGCAGTTGCATCGAGCAGGATGGAGACGATGAACAACGTACCCATGATCATCAGGAAAACTGTTGCTCGCGTGCGCTCAAGCAGTCTTATTTTAAATCTGAGGTGTCGTTTTCGTCGTATCTTCCACAAGAGGTTGATTGCCTCCCGGATTACCTGAAGTAACGTCGTTGCGATGAACAGCAGGAACAGAAACCCAAGCGTTGAAATAAACCAGTTGTGTTCGGTTACCGGCAAATTGCTTACGATCCCTTCGATCGCTTTTGTACTTTCCGCACCAAGTGTGCTTTCCAGCTTGCCAAAGATTTCGTCCTTAACCTGATCGTTTTTGAAGTACAATCCAAGTATGCTGACCAGCATGAGGAGGATGGGAGACATCGCAAACGTGCTGAAGAACGCAGTTGAGGCGGCGAGTATCAGGGGGTTGTTACGTCGCAGCAACCGGAACGCCTTCCATAACAGGCTGAGGAACCATTTTATTGATTTCCGCACATTTTTCATCGGCATTTACAGCGAAAAAAATGCTGCCGAACAAAACGGCAGTGCTGCGGAGCGATCAGCTTTTCAGAATCTGGCTGGCGTGATCTTTCGTGTTCACCTTTTCGATCACTTCTTCGATGATTCCCTTTTCGTTAATGATGAACGTAACACGTGCGGTTCCCATATACTTTCTTCCGTACATGGATTTTTCAACCCAAGTTCCGAATGCCTCATGGAGTTTCCGGTCTGTATCCGCGAGAAGGGGGAATGGAAGTTTTTCTTTCTCGATGAACTTCTTGTGTGACTTTTCGGAATCGGTGCTCACTCCGAAAACCTGGTAACCTTGCTTAAGCAGGGCCTTGTAATTATCCCGCAGGTTACACGCTTCCGCTGTACATCCCGGTGTCTGGTCTTTGGGATAGAAGTATAAAACGATTTTCTGTCCTTTCAGTTTGGTAAGGGAAACTGGATTTCCATCCTGATCAGGAACCGTCACCGATGGAACTTTATCACCTGCTTTGAGCATATAAAGAGAGCGTTTTGTCTACGGTATCTTCCGTTTGTAGGTACTCTTGTTGCCCGCGTTGTCGATCACAACAAGTTCCATGTCACCCGCAAACGACTGGTTTTTATTCAGCTTTTCAGACCAGATTGTGCTCGTCTTTGCATCGTAATGCATGAGCACCCATTCACCATTAATATATGCATCGTACGATGAAATTCCCGAAAGCCGATCCGATATTTTGAAGCGAAGCGACGCTCTGTCTGCTTTGATCACTTTTATCGCCGGACCTTCGTTATCTTCCATCAATGTGAAGTCGCCAAACTCCCGTGTGTAGATACGAATTTGATCGTGCTCCCATTCGCCGCTCCCTACGTAAGAGTATCCGCGACCAACAACCCGGTAAACACCTAGTGACGGCTTACGCGCATAGGTCTTCCTCGGTTTAAGCACAATCGATACTGACTTGTGCAATGGTATGTGCCGGTCACCTGCGGAAAAGATCTCCTGATCTCCATCTGTGGAATAGCCGGCGGCGAGATAAAGCGTATCGTACAACGACCCTTTCGGGAAGTGAATATCGAGGTCGTCGCTGTAATAGGTGTAGTCAGTATCAGGGGGCACCAACTGCTTTAGATTAGTGACCAGACTACTTTCACAGGACACGATTGAATCCGGAAGGATGGCCCTTAAATCAACCAGGTAGACTGCACGATTCGCGCTGAAGTAATCAGGTGCCAGGGGTATTGGTTTGCCCTTTGCATACATCAATACTGTCGACGTGCTGTCAACGCAGCGACTGGTCGAAACCATCAGGGTGTTTTCGTTGATATCCCAGCTCAATGGTTCACGTGACGCTTCCAAACCCGGAACTTCGGTTACAACGGGTACAGGTTTCACCCTGAAGCTTACCGTGCTTTTGTTGTTATAGCTGTCGCGTAAGGTGATGACGATGTTTGATTCGCGATCCGGATTGATGCGGATGCGTCCGTCGCCGGGTGATTGGTCATAAAACTCAAGGGTATTTCCGTCATCGATAAATAACTTGTAAAAACGCGAGCCGTTTCTGCGCATCGTCTTGAAGTCCATCAGTGTATAGATGCCTCGTGTTTCAGCAACATTAACTTTTTCGATCGACTGGCTGAAGACGAGTTGGCTATCAACCGCGACTTCGATGAAGTTCACGCCTCCATAGAACGGACTGCCCGGTGCGAGGCGATCTTTGGCAATCAATTCAATACCAATAACCCCACTTGCCATTATAGGGCTTGCAATAGTGTAATGACTTTTCGATTTGGCGAGTGCATGAAATTCAAACCTGCCGAAACGATCATTGATCCGTGAATTTTTATCAAGTGTGCGAAGGGCAATCTTCTCAGCAGAAGGCGGGAGGTTATCCGGTACTTCCGAAAAGTTACCCACTTTCAAAGGATCGAGTGCGTAGTTGTTTGGATCGCGGATATCAAAATGCAGGTGTGGACCTCCTGATGAACCGGTGTTACCTGAAATGGCGATGGTGTCACCCTGCCTTACCGGGAACTGCTCAGGGCCAAAGTGAAGATCCAGTGGAAAGCGTTTGCGGCGATATTGTTCTTTCAAAACGTAATCGGCAAGTGTACCGCGAAAGTTGTTGAGGTGCGCATACAAAGTCGTATTGCCGTCGGGATGTGAAATGTAAATGATGTTTCCGTAGCCCGTCGGTGATACCGAGACCCGCGAGATGTACCCGCTTTTTGAAGCAAGCACCGGATAACCAATCTGGTTATTTGTACGGATATCTATGCCTGAGTGAAAGTGCGTTGAACGCAATTCACCCATTGTACCCGCAAGCGAACCGGGCTGGCCGGGGTTGATAGGATAGATGTACCTTTCGTGCTCAACCAGCTTGATTTCTGGTTTACTGAACTGAGAAAAGGCAAAAAATGGGGTGATCGCAAAAAATGCGGTGGCGATCGTTCTACTTAACTTCAAATTCCAATAGTTTTTCGTTTTCAACGTAAGCCGACAATACATTCCCGACCTTGACGGGCCCAACTCCTTTCGGAGTACCTGTGAAAATCAGATCACCAGTCCGAAGTGTGAAAAAACGAGACAGGTACGCAATGATGACATCGAAGCTGAACAACATAAGTCCTGTGTTGCCCTGTTGTTTCAACTCGCCATCGACTTTCAAACTGAAGTTTATGTTGTTGAGTTCCTTGAATTCTGATACGGGGATGAATTTGTCCGATATGGGAGCAGATCCATTGAACCCTTTGGCAATATCCCAGGGCAATCCTTTCTCCTTAGCTTTTTGCTGCAGATCCCTGGCTGTAAAATCAATTCCTATACCAATGGCATCGTAATACTTTCCCGCGAACTTTTCCTGTATATTCTTTCCCTCTTTGCAGATCCGTAGCACAAGTTCTGTCTCGTAATGAATGTCCTTCGAGAAGTCGGGATAATAGAACGGCCCGTTCTCGCGGATCAGGGCAGTATCGGGCTTCGTGAAGATGACCGGTTCATCAGGTCTTTCGTTGTTCAGTTCCTTAATGTGTTCGGCATAGTTTCTGCCGATAGCAAAGATGCGCATGTCAGTCGGATTCCAGGTGTTGCCAGTATTGGCATAATCTTTCTCAAATTTATAAAACAAACAGCGGGTGCT
>JAEZDW010000121.1 GCA_023417955.1 Bacteroidota bacterium | reverse complement strand
GATCATAAGTTACCACCTTAGCGCCCACCAGGTTTGCGACTGATGAGTATGTCGGGTACCCGGGGTTTGGTATGAGTACTTCTTCGCCTTCGTTTACAAACGCCATCGAAATATGCATAATGCCCTCCTTCGAACCCATCAATGGAAGAATCATTGTTTCGGGATCAAGTGCGACTTCGTATGTCCGTTCGTAGAACGAAGCAATTGCCTGCCGAAACTGCGGTATTCCCTTATAGCTTTGATAGCCATGGTTGGCGGGGTTGCGTGCGGATGTCACAAGGGCGTCGACAGATTTCTCTGCCGGTGCCATGTCAGGACTACCGATTCCAAGGTTGATCACCCTAAATTCAGGTGAATCAAGACCGCGTACCTCAGCGAGTTTCCTGCTGAAGTAGTACTCTTCCACCTGGGCAATCCGTTTCGCAGTTTCTATTTTTATCATATTGATTACGTCAATTGTACTCAATCTTTGCCTTCTTGTATTCTCCGAAAATATTCAGATTCTTAACCTGCCGCAGAACCTGACGCATTGCTTCATCGTAACTCTTTCTGCGTTTCCACTCGACGTCGATATGAATGGAATATTCATTCGGTTTCCCAATTATCGGAATCGACTGAATCTTGGTAAGGTTGATGTTGTTCAACTTGAACGTCATAAGTGCCTCGGCAAGGCTACCCACTTCGTTGGCAACCTCGAACGATAGTGACGCCTTGTTCGATTCGGTTGCAGTCTCTCCCTTCTTGGTTAGTATCAGAAACCGTGTGAAGTTCTTTTTATGGGTTTCAATACGCTTATCAAGTATCTGCAGACCAAATTTCTTCGCAGCAAATTCATTCGCGATTGCCGCCGTCGTCCGAAGCTTCTGCTCTTTCACACGTTTGGCTGAAAAAGCAGTGTCGTCGCTCTCGCGAAGTTCTATGCCGTTGAGTGACTGCAAATATTCCGCGCATTGCCTGATTGCCATAGGGTGACTTTCAACGGTCTTAATGTCCTTGAGTTTCACTCCTGGAAGCGCGAGCAGGTGCATATGTATCGGCAGATAAAGCTCCCCGATAATTGTGAAGTGATAGGACTGCAGCAGAAAGTAGTTTGGAAGAATACTTCCAGCGATCGAGTTCTCGATAGCCATTACCGCGTAGTCTGACTCGCTCTTACTAAGGCTTTCACACAGTTGATGAAACGAAAGGCACTCGACGGTCTCGATGGGTTCTTTGAAGTAAGACATCGCGGCAACTTCATGAAAGCTGGTTGCGATCCCCTGAATTGCCACACGTAATTTTTTCTTCTTTGCCATTTTAGTTTTCGATCCGCTTGTGCTGTAAAAAGGTGACTAAAAAAAAAGTCCCCCGGTTCGGAGGACTTCTGAGTTACCTGTTATTTTTTTAACAACGCACCACTCTTAAAGTCCCCTCGGGGATTTAAAAAAGTAGTAATAAAAGTAAAATATCGCGTTGTTAACTTTCATTTCGTTTTCTAAGCGTTCAAAGATAAATGTAATTCCGGCGGACTTGCAATGGGTCTTTATTTTTTTTCCGATTTTTTTTTGAAACTAATGATTGTTAGTCAGCCAGTTACCTCCTTGTATAAGATGTGAAAGTACAATAATATTGAGTCACCGTCGCTTATCATCATGAACAAACTTGTCCGATTACCCCTCTTAACCGCATTGCTTCTTGTGTTGGTCACTGCCTGCAATTCTGGTCAGAAGAATACTGAAGAAAAGAACGATCCTCTAAAGTCCCAGGGCAACCAGTCGCTGGAAAAAGAAGCCTGGCGGATTCATGATGAAGTAATGCCGAAAATGGGGGCGATCCATAAACGAAGGTCGCGTATTAAAGAAATGCTCGAACAAAAAGATCAGCTCTCATCCGAAGAACGGCAGTCATTGGAAACCACGCTCGCGGAACTCAATCAGGCTTACGATGGCATGATGAACTGGATGCGAAACTTCAAACCGGAACAACACAACGAGTCCGAAGCTGCAACTCGTGCATACCTGGAAAACCAGATTAAGGAAATTACCAACGTCAGGGACGACATACTTTCCGTGATACAAAAAACGGACAGTTTGCAGTTAGCAAGATAATGTCAATAGAAAGTGTCCTAATAAGTGTTTGGTTTTATTCGAAGTAATTACATTTGTGGCCTCATTAACAGCCCATGTAACTGAAGTACATCCCCCTTAATGCTCTGCACGAACAAATTGGCGGTAAAATGGTACCGTTTGCCGGCTATAATATGCCAGTTCGCTACTCCTCAGATATTGAAGAACACATGACAGTCCGGAATGCTGTCGGCGTATTCGATGTCTCTCACATGGGAGAGTTCATCCTTAAAGGCCCTGATGCTTTGGACCTCATTCAACGTGTAACAACCAACGATGCGTCGAAACTTGTCGATGGCCAGGCACAATATTCATGTCTGCCGAATAAAGAGGGCGGAATCGTCGACGACCTGATTGTTTACAGGATTGCTGATGGACACTACATGCTCGTTGTAAATGCATCCAATATTGAGAAAGACTGGAATTGGATTTCACAATTCAATTCAAAGAACGTGGCGATGAAAAACATTTCTGACGACATGTGCCTCTTCGCGGTGCAGGGACCAAAGGCATTGGAAACGCTTCAGAAATTGACTTCGGTGTCATTAAAGGATATAAAATACTATCACTTCCAGATTGGCGAACTGGCCGGCATCCCTGATGTAATACTATCAAACACAGGTTACACAGGAGCAGGTGGGTTCGAAGTGTATCTGCACAGCAAAGACGCGGCTACGATATGGAATGAAATCTTTAAAGCTGGTGAAGAATTCGGCATCAAACCAATCGGACTCGGTGCCCGTGACACGCTCCGGCTGGAGATGGGCTTCTGCCTTTACGGAAATGACATCGATGACACAACATCACCATTTGAAGCCGGCCTGGGTTGGATCACGAAATTCACCAAAGAATTCACTAACTCGGAGAACCTGAAGAAGCAAAAAGAGCAGGGAGTCACCCGGAAACTGGTTGGCTTCAAAATGGTTGACAAAGGAATACCACGGCATGACTATGCGATCGTCGACGCAAACGGAGCCAAAATTGGCAAAGTTACGTCAGGTACAATGTCACCTGTGCTGGGAACAGGCATTGGTCTCGGGTATGTCGGAACTGAGTTCAGCGCTCCGGGAACTGAAATTTTCATCGATGTTCGCGGACGTGCATTAAAGGCGTCAATTCAGAAAACTCCGCTGATCTGATGCGGGCAATGGCTTCGGGATTGCTCTTAATGCTCGCATGTCTCACATGCTACGCACAGGACGATCATGCCAAAGCCGTCAACCGTGCAGTCTATCTGCTGAGTACAGAACGATTCGCAGATGCACTGGCCATCCTTGAGCCGCTGATTGAGGATGATACCTCCAACACCACCTTGCGACACAATCGTGCAATCGCCAATTTCAATTTGAAGAAATATCGCGAAGCGCTTGCCGACTACCTTTTCCTTGTAAGAGAGAATCCCCAGTCGGAGTACTTTTTTCAGGCGGGGAATTCATACGAACACATGAATCAGCCTGATTCAGCTATTAACTATTATAATAAAGCCATCGAACTAGAAACGGATAACTTTCTTTATTTTTTTAAACGGGGCACAGTGCTTCTTAAGAAGAAGAAGTTCAGGCAATCGGTCGAGGATTTTGACGCCGCACTTGCCTTAAATCCGGAACATTCAAACTCAATGCATAACCGCGGCCTCGCGAAGTTTGCAACGGGAAATACGCAAAGCGCATGTCAGGACTGGTGTGATGCATCACTTCTCGGCAATGGCACAGCTTCCGTGCATCTTAGCAGAAACTGCAAGACCTATCCGCCACGCTGTCGCTAAATGAAAACAATAGACGTATCGCTCAGTCCCGATCTCATGCATCTTTATACTGTCTCAGACAAGACAGTTGTTGTTGTCGATATTCTTCGCGCAACCAGTTGCATGACCACAGCATTTGCACATGGTATCAAAGGCATTATCCCGGTAGCAGACCTTAAAGATTGCCTGGCTCTGAAATCAGCGCTCGTACACACCGCAGGTGAACGCGACGGAAAAAAAGTCGACGGGTTTGACTTCGGGAACTCGCCGTTTGAATATATGAACCCTAAGCTGACGGGGAAACTGATTGCTTTTACCACGACAAATGGCACACAGGCTATTGTCAAGTCGCACGGCGCACGACATATTATCATAGGTTCGTTCCTTAATTTGTCAGCCGTAGTGAAATACCTGCAACACAGAGGCGATGATATACTTGTCGTTTGCGCGGGTTGGAAAGGCAAGTTTAATCTTGAAGACACCCTTTTCGCAGGTGCACTCGTCGAATTACTTAAGAATGAATTCAAGTCGGCATGTGATGCCCCGCTGGCGGCGCAGTACTTGTACAACACAGCAAAAAATGATCTTGTCGGATTTCTGAAGAGTTCCAGCCACGTACAACGGCTCGCACGCCTGGGCATCGAACGCGATATCGAATTCTGCCTTACGCCAGATCAGTATAACGTAGTCCCTTATCTCGAAGACGACGGCGTCTTACGGATAAAGTAACCTTCACCGCGGAAAAGCAGCTCAAAATCCGCCACATCAGACCTTGACATAAATACCTTTTTTGTCGAGGAAGTAGCCAACCGCCCAATTTATGAGTGTATAAAAGATCGCGAACGCAAATGACGCGTTGACCAATGAAAGGAAACTTCCAAAGAAGTCGCGGTAGATCCACCGTTGAAGATTTGTATCCCCAACCGGGATCATATAGAACACGGTAAGCAGTAATGACGACAGGATATAAATGAACAACGGATTCCTGCCAAACACCACGAAGAAGTAAGTCCACTTTTTTTGCCGTTGCATTTCAATAATATAAATCAGCAAGGAAAGAATAAACAGATCGATTCCTGTCGTAAGCAATACGAAGGAGCTTGTCCAGATCTTTTTGTTTATAGGAAACACCATATCCCACGAAAGTGCTATGAATATGATTACCGCACCCGCGATCATCAGTCGTGCAATGGATTCATAACTGTTACCCTTCTCACGAATGAACCGCCCTGCGAAGTATCCTGCTGTGACGTTAACAATCGCGGGAATGGTACTTAATAAACCCTCCGGATCAAAAGCAACGCCTTCGCCATGATAGAGATGTTTTTCACCAAAGATCAGCAAATCAAGTTCATTGCCTGCATATCCAGCGAGTGAATACGGATCGTTTGCATCACCAAAAGCGTAAAGTATAATCCAGTATCCAACCAGGAGTAATCCGCTTACGATTACCGAAGCACGTATCGACAGGTAATGAAGTATGACAGACGCAAAGAAGTAACACAAGGCTATGCGCTGCAGTACCCCGGGGATGCGTGTTTCACTGATCGGATCAAACGTACCGGTTCTGAAGTTGTAAAAAGGGAACCAATACAAAAGGAAGCCGATTAGAAAGATCAGGAAAGTACGCTTAAGTGTTTTCTGCCAGAAAACTGACTCACCAAGCGCTTCATACTTTTGCATCGCAAAGGCCATTGCATTTCCTACGGCAAAGAGAAACGATGGGAAGACGAGGTCTGTCGGCGTGAATCCGTGCCACCTGGCGTGCTGCAACGGTCCATAGATGTAACCCCAGTCACCGGGTGAGTTCACAATAATCATAAAGCAGACTGTCATCCCGCGAAAGACGTCGAGAGCCAGATAGCGTTGATTCTCTTCCATAGAAAGAAAGGTTGGATCAGGACTAAGCTCTGCTATTTTTCGTTTTGTCGCAAGTCACACGCGACACACTTTCTGCTCAGAGTCATGATTCATGTCACATGCCTTACAGATTTTTTGCAAGAAACAGCCACTCCACGTGTTTCGCAAGACCATCAACATCGGGATACATCATTGCGGAATTGATTCCAAAATTATGAAGTCGGCGCTTACAATCTCCGAAGCAGGAGCTCATCACCTTGATCTTAAACAAACGCTCGCGATACTCGGCGTTCTTTTCGAATGAAATAAATTTCCCGGCCTCATTTTGTTTATGGATTGTGAACCACGCAAACTGAGCCGAGATGCGCTTCACGATATGATTCGGTTTGAAAACTTTGGTATTACCCTCTTCAAATGGGTCCGTTTTGTCAGAGCTGTTGATTATATCCCCTGACGGAACATGGAATCCCCATACGACCGAATACTGCGACGACTGGTCACCCAATGGAGGCATAGAAAACCACAATGCGATAAGCGGATTCTCGGACCAGTCCAGCAGGCGTGTTGCCATACCGTGGTGTTGCGCCAACGCCATCCAGTCGAGGAGATTTTCCGGGTGTTTGTTCATCAGGTGCAGACTTCGACGCTGGAAGTCAGCGATCATTTCCCGCTCTACCTTTTCCACGTCTGCTACATCATACCGCGCAATCTTGGGCAGCAGCGTCTTGTCGATTGGTTGGCCGCGGTAAAGTATCAACTCATCCGTCGGCATCGTGAGAATAATATCCTGGTATTCCTTGAAGCTGTTGACCGTATATGTTGTGTAATCCTTATCCATACAAATCAGAAAAAATAAAAATACGTACCACGCAGGGATACCTGCAAGGACATGGATCGTTAAGGAGGTGCTATTTTCAGAAGCTGCGATGCTCAGGGAAAAACGGATTCTAATTTCTGATGCAGCTTCGAAGGTAGTTTGGAATACATCATAGGAATCGCAGGGACGCGGAGTTGCGTAGCGAATTTTTCGGGCTGGCAGGTCTCATCAACCGGAGCTAACCCCTTGCGCTTCTTTGTGCCATTGCACCGGCAAAAACCACATCACAAGGAATCGCAACCATCAGGACCGGCACTCCCAAACTCGCAGGTCCTGCCTGCGCCAGACCTTCTATGCTGATCCTATCCATATGCCCTCGTCCAAAGGAACTCGATAACTCGACCCGTTCTCCATCGATATTTCCAACATATGACCTGCATTTATCCCGCCCTTTATATAAGGGGAGACAAATGCGGGATAAATGCGGGATGAATGCGGGATATATGCGGGATATATCCAAATACCGAATAAGGTCCTAACGAAAATTTTACCATTTTGGGACAGCTCTGCCCTGATTTTTCAGGGGCAAAGCCTCATACTTGATTACATCCATTCCATTAATTCTGAACCATCGCGCGAAATTCAGCACCTGTATTCAGGCCCCCATAGGCGGGTGTCGCTCCCAACCGTGGGGCTCGTATTCACGGTCAAAAAACGCAGCACGTCCAGGAGCTGTAGGGCGTAATTACGCGCGTTGTGGGATGATAACATTTTCACATGGGGTAATGAATCAGACATTCGCAAAAACACAATATCTCCACAATCGGCCCCGACCCATTGCGATTGTGAGTTCATTCGGAGGAGTTGTCGTACTTTTACAATCAACGTAACCACATTATTTAATGCGAATAGAAATTACGTTGCCGGAACGGTTCATCTTCTCTACGCGATTGCAGGTGCGCGCGTCTGACGTTAATTATGGAGGACACCTCGGCAATGATTCGGTGCTGACGCTCCTGCAGGAATCAAGAGTATTGTTTTTCCAGTCACTGGGGTTCAAAGATGAAGCGAAGATTGAAGGTGATGTTGGCCAGATAATCGCCGACTTTATTGTTCAGTACAAAGCGGAATCATTTATGGGCGATATTCTGGATATCCACCTCGCCATAGAGAACGTCCACCGTTACGGATTTGAAATGGTTTACCAGATCGTCCGAAACGACGGAAAAGAAATCGCGCGTGCGAGGTCAGGCAATCTCTGTTTTGATTATACCAAAAGAAAAATCGCCTCTGTTCCGGGTGCGCTTCTCGAAAAAATTAACCAACTGCAAAACTGATTCGCTATGACATTAACGGAAGCACAAAAACGCGTTGACGACTGGATTAAGGAATATGGGGTGCGCTATTTTTCTGAGCTCACAAATATGGCGATACTAACGGAGGAGGTAGGCGAAGTGGCGCGCATTATCGCCAGGCGGTATGGTGAACAAACGGAAAAGGCAAGCGATCGCGACAACGACCTCGCCGATGAAATGGCAGACGTGCTGTGGGTACTTTTATGTCTCGCAAACCAAACGGGAATCGATCTTACGCGAGCCTTCGAAAAAAACCTTGAGAAAAAGACCATGCGCGACTCACAACGCCACAAAGACAATCCAAAATTGAAATAACTTAAGGTGAAGACTAATGATCACCTTTCAATACCATGTGATAGGCCTCCGTATAGTGCTTGATAAGATTCTCCCAATCAAAAATATTGGAGTTGTTCTCAACGTTGTTGCGTTGCATTATACGAGCCCGACGCGGTTGTTTGATAAACTGATACATCATACCCGTAAGCTGATTAGCGGACCAGTCGAACGTGCGCTTACCGCGTTCGACCACGTGCAAACCAATGTCATCGTGGTCTGGAACATTGCGCAGGATATAGTCGCCGAAGCCTGAAAGGTCGCTGGTAATCGATGGTAAGCCGCTGGCCATACATTCAAGTGGCGTGTAGCCCCAGGGTTCATAGTAGCTTGGGAAAACGCCGAGGTGACAACCGCGCACAAATTGATGGTAGTCCAGGCCAAACAAAGGATTGCTTGAATTAATAAAGTCAGGATGGTAGACGACCTTAACGGGATCGTCAGGCCCGTTTTGAAGATTGCGCGCTGCAAGAAACGAAAGCACTTCATCCACCTCTTCATTAACCAGCCTATGCGTTACAACGGGCGGATTCTTCTTCGTTTTCCACGACTGAATCGTACGTCGATAACGCAATTTCCAGTAGTCATCTACAAACTCGTTCAAGTCCGGCAACCTCGTATCTTCCCTTACGGTACTTTCATAAAAAAGG
Organism: Bacteroidota bacterium; assembly: GCA_023417955.1. Taxonomy (GTDB): domain Bacteria; phylum Bacteroidota; class Bacteroidia; order Cytophagales; family Cyclobacteriaceae; genus Ohtaekwangia. The sequence goes on along the minus strand of JAEZDW010000121.1, from coordinate 835 downwards.
CGGCGTCCCACCTGTTGCTGAATTGCCTCTGCATTTTGACGAATCTCCTGCATTACCGCTTTTGACTGCAACACCTCACTTCTGATACCATAAAAGTCTCTTTTGGTGACGATGAACAGTACAATAGTCAGGTCTGTTTTCTCCTTCTTTAGTTTCTGATTGAGTCGGTTCATTGCCTCGATCGTGAGGTCAAAGCCCTTGTTCTTGTACTCGTACCGTCCGGACGTAACGAAGTATAAGGTTTTGTCGAGGTCGAACGAATACGACTGGAAGAAATGTGCCATCACAAACTCATGAATCTTTTCCTTGTATTGCACGTGGAGGTTTTGGAATTCGTGCAAGGCTTCAAACCGTTGGATATTCAAACCATTAGGCATGATTACTTCTGGTTTGCGTTTCAACAGGTGTTTGCATTCACGTGCTGTTACCTCGCTCACTGTACTGACAAGATCAGCCGTCTGGGCACATTTAAATTCAATCGTCGCTTCGGTCACAATACCAAACTTAGGTGCCTCTTCATTCCACTTGAAGAAAGGAAGGTGCGCATAAAACAACGGCGAGTTGATTGCAAGGTGTCGGCCGAGTTGCGTGGCATGCGTTGTAAAGATTGTTTTCACCGGCATCTTGTCGCGTTTGATATCAAGAATCGGAAGGCCAGCCATCCATTCATGGAAATGTGCAATGATAGATTGCGTCTTGCCTACGATTTTCAGAACCTCATCGATAAAAAGTTTGGTAAGGAAGTTAAAGGCAATGATCTGGTCCATTGCGGAGTTATCGTGTGGAATGGCCACGCCGTGGTTTTTCCAAAGCAAATACTTCACGACATTTAGTG
>JAEZDW010000105.1 GCA_023417955.1 Bacteroidota bacterium | reverse complement strand
CAGGAACATGTCACCAGCAGACTTTGAAGTAGACGAAGCAAACTTTTTCGTGGAGGTAGACTATCAATAGTAGCCGTTCAATTCCTGCTAACGCACCCGATGCGAAGCATCGACCAATCTGCTAGCGACGGACTTCAGTCCGTCAGCGCCAGCCCAGCCCGGGAGCAACATACCTGAGAATCGAAGACAGGATATGAACGTTGTACTCAACGCCCAGGGTATTCGGAATTGTTAACAGTAGCGTATCAGCTTCTTGTATAGCCTCGTCAGTTGCGAGTTCCTTAATGAGCTGATCGGGTTCGGCGGCATATGTTCTGCCGAAGATTGCCCGCACCTCGGGTTCGATGAAACCGATCTGGTCTGAGCGGCGGGTCTCACGCCCGAACAGATACCGATCCTGCTCCGTGACTAATGGAAAAACAGATCGGCTCACGGAAACACGGGGCGTGCGCTTATGACCTGCTTTCTTCCAGGCTTCCTTGTACTTGCGAATCTGTTCAGCTTGTTGGATATGGAATGGCTGTCCACCTTCGTCGAACTTTAACGTTGAGCTTTGCAGGTTCATACCGTTTTCTGCTGCCCACACAGCGGTTGCGTTCGATGCAGCACCCCACCAGATTCTATCACGCAATCCTTCTGAGTGTGGTTCGGGTCGCAACAGTCCCGGTGGATTTGGGAACATCGGTTGTGGGTTGGGTTGAGCGAAGCCGATGCCTTTCAACTTCTCGAAAAACTCCAGGCCCTTGCGACGTCCCATGTCAGCATCAGTTTCGTTAGGCGCCGGCTCATAACCAAAGTAGCGCCAGCCGTCAATCACCTGCTCCGGGGAGCCTCTGCTGATGCCAAGTTGCAACCTTCCGCCTGATATCAGGTCAGCGGCACCTGCTTCCTCCACCATGTACAACGGATTCTCATAACGCATGTCAATAACAGCGGTGCCAATTTCAATCTTGCGGGTCCTCGCGGCAACTGCGGAAAGCAATGGAAATGGCGAGCCTAACTGAGCAGCAAAATGGTGCACCCGAAAGTAAGCACCATCCAAACCAATCTCTTCACATGCTACAGCAAGTTCGATGGACTGCAGCAATGTATCGCTGGCTGTCTTTGTCTGATAACCCGGATGGTTTGCCCAATGCCCAAACGAGAGAAACCCGATCTTCTTCATAGTATTTCGTTACGTACAATAACTCAGGTAAAGATAGCGACTGCGATCATACGTTGGATTTTATTTGCTGATTTGTGATGTTAGTTACGTAGTTTAGGGAACTCTGTTTAGATCAACCAACATATGAAACAACACGTTATCGTATTCTTGCTTGCAATTTCAAGCACCATACTCTCCGCACAGGCTCAGTCTGACAAGAAAAACAGTTCTGAAGAAGGGCTTATCAAGGTATCCGTCATGTACCCCTATGAGGAGGGGAAAACGTTTGATATGGAGTACTATCAAACGAAGCACATGCCTATGGTCGCGGGATATCTGGGATCAAACCTCTTGAAGTACACCATTGAGAAAGGGCTTGCCAGCGGTGTTCCAAACCAACCCTTGCCCTATGTTGCTATCGGGACATTTTATGTCAAAAGTCATGCTGAATACCAGGCCGCCATCGCTCCCAACCGGGAGGCTATACGGGCCGATATCCCCAGGTACACGAACATTGTTCCGGTGATATTAGTGAGTGAGGTGGTGGAGTGAGGGCACGGCGTAAGACTGGACGCCCTAAGTCTCTCGTTGATCGCGGCCGTCCTCTGAGCAGCTATCCGTAATGTCCGATCGCGTTAGTGGCTGTTGCTATGGCGATAGCTTGCCTTGGACCGATGGACCTCAGTCCGCTCTTTATATCGATCACGGTTATATTGGTTCCGTGAGTAAGCACTGCTCATCGTAAATCACTCTGAACTCCTTCAGAAGTCCGCGATACTCATCACGGAAAGTCGAACTTCGGTGGTGCTCCTCCTGATTGCGGATATACCTGTAAACCTTATCGATCTGGCTTCTGGAATAGGAGAACACGCCATAGCCTTCCTGCCATTCAAAACGCCGCTGCGCCAGTTTGTTGTCGTTAATGTATTTTGACGACTTTCCTTTTATAATCTTAAGCAAGTTTGAAATCTGTACGGTCGGTTTTAAGCCCAGCAGACAATGCATGTGATCCTCGACGCCGTTTACTATGAAAGTCTTGCATCCGGTTTCATTGATGAGATTGCCGATTACTCCCTGAACTGTGCTTCGCCATGACTGATCAAGCAATGCCTGGCGATACTTCACTGCAAAAACGAGTTGCAGGTATACCTGATGATATGTGTTTGCCATAATGATATAATTACTAACAACGGTGATTCTAAGGTAGCAATCCTGTTTTTTGATGGCAAGTTTGATAACGCAAAATTGTTGATGATATCGACAAAAGCGTGCCGGCTTGCCCGTACTATTATATACGACATAGCGCCAGAGGCGTAGCCTCGACCGATCTTGTTGGGACGGACTTCAGTCCGTCCGAGTCGCCGGGCATATAACATTACCAGTATCCAGCTACCCTGATAGCTAACCAGAGGCGTAGCCTCGACCGATCACAACTCCAATCGCAACCAATTTGTATCAGGCAATTGATCCATACACCACTCCTGTGGCACATTCACCGCTCGACACGTCACATCGATTCACCTCACCAGGATTGTTGATTTCCAAAAGTGTATTATCTACATTTGTTTATCCGGCAAATTTCCAATGAACACGTCAACACGATCACAAAACCAATCCGATGAATCGAAAAAAATTCGTCTCTCTGCCGGCTATGGCGCTTCTTACTTTTTTTGCACTATTCATTACCAGTGTCGCCACATGGGCGCAACCCCCGGGCCAGAGGCCGAGGCCAAACCTGCCGCCGATTCCTCCGAAGGGTGACACGACGCATACTGTAACGCGGTACTTTACACCATCTGCCACTGCCAGGATTTCACCGGATGAAAACGGATTCATTCAACGTTGGCTTGTGCTGGAACCAGTCAGAAAAGAAATTCCTCGCAATAACATCCTTACTGAAAAATATCTGCGCGACGCACTGGCAGCTGATAATTTTTCCTCCGACTTCAACATTGTTCCCAAGAAGAACAAAACGGTGAAAATAGGGGCGAACAAACTGAAATGGTACGCGCTCGACAGTAAAACCTACAACTTCAATCTGTATCACTTCACCTATGCCATAAATCAACCACCATACGGTGTATTGTTCTGGCTTGTCACGGTCATTGACTGTCCGGAAGAAATAAAGAACGTCAGGCTTGCTGCCGGTGTTAACTCCGGTGGAATGTTCTGGCTCAATGGCAATGAAGTCCTGATGCTTTCAGGTGACCGCGATATGGTGGTGGATAATGTTACCTCGCCTTTGATCACGCTAAAGAAAGGAAGGAACGTCCTCCGCGGAGCAGTGATAAACGGACCCGGCATGTGCAACTTTGCCGTTCGATTTTTGGACGAGAATGGAGTTCCGGTCAAGAACTTCAGCATCAGTTACGAATAAGTGTAACCATTCGGTCACTACTATTCTCAAAACTCCATAATTCATTAACGAAAAAGGTCGCAGCACTGCATTACCAGAGTTGCGAATCAAACAGATAAAACAACAACGGCTACATGAAACGAATAAATACAATTGGTCTGATTGCGATCTTGTCAATCACAATTACGCAAGGGCTACGGGCACAGATAGGAAAACCATTTATCCACGATCCCTCCACCATCGTCGAGTGTGACGGGAAATATTATACGTTTGGCACCGGAGGCGGTGGGTTGATTTCGGAAGACGGGTGGCGCTGGAATGGTGGTGCCGTCAGACCGGGTGGCGGGGCTGCACCTGATGCCATGAAAATTGGCGATCGTTACCTTGTTGCGTATGGCGCGACCGGTGGCAGCAGCAATCACAAGGGAGCCATCTTCACGATGTGGAACAAAACACTTGATCCAAATTCTCCCGATTTCAAGTATAGCGAACCGGTGCTGGTGGCCACTTCCGACGGATATGAAGAGTGCGATGCCATCGATCCGGGACTTATGCTGGATCCTACAACGGGCCGGCTATGGATGACGTATGGTACCTTCTTCGGATTCAGCCGCGTGGTTGAGTTGGATCCAAAAACAGGAGGCCTCGTGAATGGTAGTGAACCCGTTGACATCGCCGTCGCGGTGGAGGCTACCGTAATGACTTATCACGACGGATGGTACTACTTACTTGCAACACATGGCAGTTGCTGTGACGGATCAAATTCCACGTACAACATCGTTGTGGGCCGATCGAAAAATGTAACGGGTCCCTTCGTCGACAACGTAGGGAGAACCATGCTTCAGGGTGGTGGCAAGATGGTTGCCGCAACGCGCGGAAGACTGATTGGTCCTGGTCATTTTGGTCGCATTGTGGTTGAAGAGGGAATTGAAAAAATGTCACTGCATTATGAAGCGGATCTCGATCAGAGTGGTCGCAGCGTACTGGGTATTCGTCCGCTGTTATGGAAAGACGGTTGGCCTGTTGCCGGAGATAATGTGAAGCCCGGAAGATACTTCATTGAGTCGGTGCGAAGAGGGTACAGCCTTGAATTAGCGGTGGATATGGTGAGAACGGCCGGGGGATTCCGGGGTTTTAATCGTAACGATGAACCCATCAAGCCCGTTGCGTCTCAACAGTTGGCGGAGGTAATTGATACATGGCCTTCCGGCAATATCGATGCGCGAATCGGTGACTACATGGCGCGTCCGCATCAAAAGTGGAGCGTTTCACCTGCTCCTGACTCAAGCGGATATTTCGGTGCACCGTATTATAAAATTGTTATCGACGGTACCAACAGGGCATTGGCTGCGACTGCAGATGGAAGAGTGATTACCGTTCCAGAGTTTACAGGTGCACCCGAACAATTGTGGAAACTTGATCAGCTAACGGATGGCACCTACCGGATCATGCCGAAGACTGTTCCGAATTCTAATGAGAAACTGGTCCTGATTTCTGCTGGCGACAGCACGCCTGCCCTTGGGAAGTTTGATCCCCACAATGATAACTGCAAGTGGAACTTTGTTTTGGAGTGAGTGGTGCGTGCCGTTATCAATCTGCGTGGTGCAACGAGATAATACCTGCGTGTGGCTAAATGTATACCTCTTTGAACTACGGCCCTGATTACCTAATTTGAGGGGCCCGGTCACTTGCCGTCATGGCGTAACCGGGCCCCTTACAATTCAACCGATGTTTCAAAACCTGCTGAAAAGTATCAGAGATAAAGTCTCATTTAATGATGAGGACGTTGAGATACTAAAACCATACTTCATACCAAAAAAACTCCGCAAGCGTCAATATCTCCTGAACGCCGGTGACGTCTGCCAGTATATCACCTTTGTCGAAAAAGGATTGCTGCGTTCCTTCACAGTCGACGATAAAGGCAACGAACACGTAGTCCAGTTCGCCATTGAAGGCTGGTGGATATCCGACATGGGGAGTTTCACATCAGGAAAGGAAGCGATGTACAACATTGAAGCCCTGGAAGATTGTGAGTTGCTCAACCTTACACGGCCATCGATGGAGGAGCTGTTGATCAAACTCCCTGTCATGGAGCGCTTCTTCCGTATGCTCATGCAAAACAACATTGTGGCCCTACAGCGGCGGGCAATCGCCTACATGAGTCTGTCAGCTGAAGAGAAGTACCTGAAACTTCTCGAAGTTGCACCCGACATCATGACCCGCGCCTCACAACAACACATTGCTTCTTACCTCAGCATCACCCCCGAAACATTAAGCCGGATCCGCAAGAAAGTCTCGCGCCGTTAGAATTTATAATTGTGGAATTTCTAATTTATAATTGATTTAGGCAGTCATCGCTACACCAGAGGCGTAGCCTTGACCCAATCTTGTAAGGACGGATTTGAGTCCGTCCGAGCCAACGAAGAGCACCCGCCACATCGCACACCGCCACGCATACACCACACGTCCCGTCATCGCGCTCTACTCATGCTGCATAGTTCTTAGCATTCACACCAGAGCCATCGGCTCGTTTTGATCTTGTAAGGACGGACTTCAGTCCGTCCGACGCAGTAGCCGCGAGCCTCCGTGCATGTCGCTAATGCCTGGTAGACCCCACTATATAAAGATCCTAGAGGCTAGCCTCGACGTATCTTGTAACGACGGGCTTCAGCCCGCCCGAATTATAGCCCTGAAGGGGCTCCACACAACCAGCGTGGGGTGTACGCCCCACGCTGAGTTACGAGAACACCATGAGCCCTGTAAGGGCGTCACACGCCACGCGACGTAGTATCTCGACGCATACCAATTAGCACCACGCATCAAAAGAATCATCGCTCACTCGCAGTACTCTTGATCCAGATCAACTTCTTTCTTGCTCCTTATCAATATCCTTCCAACTCGCTACCTGTACCTTTGTACGAAGTATTGACGTATCATCAGACACGATCTAACACTTGACACCGTGAATCGCACCACTTTTCTAAAATCACTGGCATTACTGCCACTAACAGGAGGAATTATGAAACTGCAGGCACTCAACAAGATGACAGAACCTTTGAAGAACACGCAAAAAATGCCTGTGCTCTTCCTCGGACATGGCAGTCCTATGAATGCCATAGAAGAGAACGAATTCGTTGAAGGGTTTAGAAATGCCGCGAAGGACATACCGAAACCCCAGGCTATCCTGTGTGTCTCCGCGCATTGGGAGACGCCGGGCACCTATGTTACCGCTATGGAGAAGCCAACTACCATCCATGACTTTGGCGGCTTCCCGAAAGCATTATTCGACGTACAATATCCGGCACCCGGCAGTCCGGCGCTGGCACAGGAGACCAAACAAATTATCACGACGACAGAAGTGCATCTCGATGACAAGTGGGGACTCGATCACGGTGCATGGAGTGTGATCAAGCACATGTACCCGAACGCCGATATCCCGGTAATCCAGCTTAGTCTCGATTACAGGCAAACACCAGCATATCATTATGATCTCGCCAAAGAACTCGCGAGTCTTCGCGAAAAGGGTGTACTTATTATCGGGAGTGGAAACATGGTCCACAACCTGGGCATGGTGTCATGGCAGCATCTCGACAAAGTGTTTGCATATGACTGGGCATTGGAGGCGAGTGATAAGATGAGGGACTTCATCATGAATGACCGTCATAAAGATTTGATCGCGTTCAACTCGCATGGGAGAGCGTACAGCATGGCGATCCCATCACCTGAGCACTACCTGCCCTTGTTGTACACGATGGCATTGAAAGGGAATAATGACAAGGTCAGTTTGTTCAATGATAAACCAGTCGCAGGTGCGCTTACCATGACATCGGTTAAAATTGAACACACATAATACTGGTTGCCCATCCGGTCTGTAAAGACTGACAACCACGAAGCACTTGATCTGTATCAAGTGCTTTCTTGTTTCATGTCAATGCCTCTCGGAGGCTGAAGCAGTAATTTTGTCTTAGCAATACGGGAGATTATGTCAAATATCAAAACGATAGCAATTGTGGGGGCAGCTGGCAAGATTGGTTCTGCTATAGCACGAAGCCTTAGGGGAAAGTATACACTGTTACTCATGTCATCTGATAAATCAAAGGTGGCTGAGTTGGCCAGGGAACTAAGCAGCCCGGTATCGGAAGTGTTCGCACTGAGTTGTGCAAAGGACGCTGCATGGGAGGCGGACATTATCATCATAGCAACTCCTTATGCCGAAGATGGCAAGGTTGCGGAGAAGATCAAAGACGTGGCGGTTGGGAAGATCGTTATCAGCGTATCGAATCCGCTGGACGACTCCAACAACAACCTTGGCATATCGCGTGACAGTAGCGCAGCTGAAGAACTTCAGAAGCTGTTGCCTCATTCCAAAGTGGTGAAGACGTTTAATACAGCATTTGCGGCCGACTTCATGACGACTGTTAAGGACGGGAGGATGGTAGACGCATTCATCGCGGGTAACAACAGTGATGCTGTTGATGCGGTTGCAAAGATGATAGCATCAGCTGGTTTCACACCAGTTGTTGTGGGTGACCTGACAATGAGCAGGACACTTGAACGCATGCAACTTACCTTGAGAAAAATGGCGATGAGGGACAATATTCCGCCTTACTCGGGCAGCATGTTTCAGGCGAGCCGTTCAGGCTCTTGATCTGAATCAAGTTTGTTCTTATCCCGGATCAATGCCTGTCCGATCAGATGACGCTAATTTTGTATCAGATAGACTATTAAATCAGAAACTAAAAACAACACGTATGGAAACTACACTCAAAAAAGAAGCAACAAAGACGAAATGGACATCAGACCTTTCGCATAGTGAACTTTCTTTCAAAGTTCGCCACATGATGATAACGAATGTCAAGGGATCCTTCGAAAAGTTTGATGCAACAATAGTATCGAAAAGCGCCGACTTCAGTGATGCAGAAATCGAAGTTACGGTTGATGCAGCTTCTGTGCACACCGGAAGTGAAGAACGCGATAGCCACCTGAAGGCTGCTGACTTTTTTGAAGTCGAAAAATTCCCGACACTCTCATTTAAGGGTACGTCGTTCCGTAAGGTTGACGAGGAAGATTACGAACTGAAAGGGATTCTTGAGATCAAGGGTGTCAAGAAGGAAGTAATTCTCAGCGTGGAATTTGGCGGCATCAACAAAGATCCGTGGGGCAATGAAAAAGCAGGGTTTTCGGTTGAAGGAAAGATCAACAGAAAAGATTTCGGTCTCAGCTGGAACGCTGCGCTTGAAACGGGAGGGGTACTGGTCAGTGATGAAGTGAAGATTTCGGCCGAAGTCCAGTTCGTAAGACAGGCCTGATAAACTCCGGTTTCGCAATAGAAAATTATGTTTCACTTAAAAACCCAAAGTATGAGCTTAGAAAACAAATCGATAATAATAACTGGCGCTGCAATGGGTCTTGGATTTGCAACCGCGAAAGAATTGGCCGGTCGCGGAGCCAATCTGACGCTGGTCGACTTCAACAAAGAGTCGCTTGCGTCTGCAGTCGCGGAAATAAAAAAGGAATATCCCTCAGTAAAGGTGGTGTCAGTCACCGGTGACGCTTCGAAGGAAGAAGACGTTCAGAGATATGTCGACGAAGCGTTGAAAGCCTTTGGCCGGATTGACGGACTTTACAACAACGCCGGAATTGAGGGACGCCAGGCACCGATAACGGAGTACGATGTCAACGTGTTTCGAAGGGTGCAGGATGTGAACGTACTCGGTGTATACCTTGGAATGCGTTACGCAATACCCGTGATGCAGAAACAAAAGTATGGCCGCATTGTCAACGTAGCGTCTGTGGGTGGATTGCGTGGGGTTATGAACCAGGTCGCCTATGTTGCCAGTAAACATGCGGTAAGCGGAATGACAAAAAACGCTGCACTTGAGTACGGTCGGGATGGCATTGTTACAAACGCTATCGCGCCTGGCGCTATACTCACACCAATGGTAGCTGAAGCCTTCAAACAGGTGAATCCTGAAGATCCGAAGAGGGCTGAGTCGGAATACGCACAGCGCAACCCGACAAAACGGTTAGGGCTTCCTCACGAGGTAGCAAAAGTTGTTGCTTTTCTCCTGAGTGATAGTGCTTCCTACGTAAGTGGTCAGACACTTGCTATTGATGGAGGGGAGTCAAACGTCTATGGTAATGCCTGATGTTTGTTTATCCGCAAAATGAGAGGTCTCGAAATTGGCGGTCTGTGGGGAGAATTGAGAATTTGGCAGAGTTACCGTCATAAACAAGAAAGCTAGTTGGGGCGTTGGTTTGGGGCCTCACTATTGAACGTGAGTGGAGGATGTAGTCGGCGGTTAGGGGCGTGTTGTTGGTTGAGGGGACGCGTTTAGATTAAGTAGGCGATGAAGTCCTTCCTCCGTTCATTTAGTTTCTCGTCTTTCTATGAAAGACGTTTTGATAAAGAAAATCCCCGTCGTATACCGGCGGGGATTTTCATTTTATGTCAATGTCATTTGCTGTTCTTTGCAACCACCTTCTTCATGGTGAGCACCGCGGTTTCACCAAAGATCGACATCAGGTCGCCGATTCCGTCATAGCTCTCGTTCGATATTTCAGCACCTTTTTTCTTTAAGTTGGCGATCTTTACAGGCTTAAAGTTGTTGTAGTACCCCGAGAAGTAGACGAGGCCTTCCTGATAACCAGCTCCCGCTGCGCCAATATACTTTTTGTCTTCACGTGGAACAGGATTCGGGCCATTGATTGTGCTGCTGATGTTTGAGAACGTGACGGTCTTGCCGTCGTATCCAACATAAAGAGCAATGCTCATAACCGCATCAACGCCAAGGTTACGCGTCAACTCATCGCCAAGGGAAATGGAGCGTTTGAAGTCAGTGGCCGCCGCTGCGTCCAGACCACGATAGTAGTCGGCGCATACTGCCGTACCGCTGCTCTTTTGTTCCAGCCCGCTAAGGAAGCTTCCCAGCTTCGAAATTTGGGGCTGAAACTTATTGTAATAGAAGTCACGCTTTTCAGCCGTATTTAAATATTCATCCGGTGTAAGCAACGTGATGCCATGTGCTTTGAAAGTCTCTTTTAATTTACCGACGCCCTCCTGGTGAAACATGTTGGCGAAGTAGTTTCCACCTTCTTTTGACAACTTGAAGTTGTAAACCGATGTGCTTGTTGTCGTGATTCCCGTAGCCCCATGTGTTGTTTTTGATGTGGAGGAGTAACTCATACCGGGATCGTAAACATAAAATGTGACGAGGGCAATGGTTTTTGGTATCTGATCCTCGGAAGTGAGGTATGGATTCATGCCATGGCCGTCCTTGAAGCAAAACGTTCCGGGAAACTGCTTCATCAGGTTCTTCTGAATTTTGTCTTTGCCTGTTTTGTCTACGATTTCCCTGATGGAGGATTGCGCAACGGTATGACCACCGATGGCGAGCAGTCCGACACAGAGGAGTAGTTTGATCTTTGTTGTCATAGTCGATGATTTGATTTTTATGACACCAAAGTTCCGTCTTGAATTCATGTGACTCAATCACACTTTTGTTTGATTTTTTCTTCACACGAAAGAGCTATTTGCCGTAGACCTTGTTTAAGGCATCGGTACGGCTGGAGACTTGTAGCTTCTCATAGATATGGTGTACATGCGATCGCACTGTCTCGAGGCTTACGAACAATTTGTCCGCGATTTCCTTGTACCGGTAGCCGCGCGCCAGATGTTCGAGTATTTCCGACTCGCGTTTGGTGAGGTTGTATTCCGACTGTTTAATAGCTGTACCATGGAAAGATGCGATTACCTTTCGGGCAATGCTGCTGCTCATTGGTGAACCGCCGTTGTGGATGTCACAGATCGCCTGTATCAACTGCTGCGGCGTCGCAGTTTTCAGGATGTAGCCATTAGCGCCTGCTTTCAATGCCTGGAAGATTTTGTCATCGTCTTCGAAGGTTGTCCACATCATGAACTGCATTGCGGGGTACCGCACTTTCAACTGCCGGATGCACTCAATTCCGCTTTGGCCGGGTAATCCGATGTCTATCACCGCAACGTCGGCATCAAGTGTTTCAGCGACAGCCACGAAGTCTTCGGCATTGGTGAATGTCGGTAACAGCTTTACTTCTTCACTGGCAGACAGGATGGTACTAATCCCCTTAAGGAGTTCCTTGTCGTCCTCAACTATCGTTACGCGGATCGGCTTCATTTAATGTATTTGCAAGATTCGAAGATGATGGCGTTCCCGCAATCATACTTTCGTTGGATTTTCGATTTTGATATTTTGAATCCGGATAGTCATGCCGCTGCCATTGCCGGAGGTAAATGAGAATTCGCCGCCAATTTCTTCAGCCCTTTTGCGCATGTTCTTTAATCCGTTTCCGGTCGAAGTTTCCGCATCTTCATTCATGCCCTTGCCATTGTCACAAACGGTAATCGACAGGTGTCCGTTTGCGACCGTCAGCGCAATTTCAGCACGGGTTGCGCCAGCGTGTTTTACGAGGTTGTTGAGTGACTCCTTCATGATCAGGAAAATATTCCGCCGTACTTCCGGTGTCACAGGTTTCGGTGGTACGTCATTCGGGAATTCAATGCTGGTTTCGATGCCAGCCTCTTCGAGATACTCGTAAGTATAATTGCGCAGGTAAGCACACAACGTGTCCAGCGTATCGTTTTGGGGATTCAGTGCCCAGATGATTTCACCGATACTATGACTCAGGCTGCGCGACTCAGATTCCAGCTTGTCGAGCACATCCGGGACGCCATTGGTATGTTCGTTCGTATCGTGCAGGTAGCCTTTTATCTGACGGCTCCGCATTACGATCCGCGTAAGTCCGGCGCCGATTTCATCGTGCATATCACGGGCTATACGCAGACGTTCAGCTTCCTTCCTTCGATGCAGTTCCTTCTGTTTTTCTTCGTCCTGGCGTCGGCGGTAACGCTTAAACAGTAGATACAACAAGACTGCTGAGATGGCGGCGAGTAGGATTATCGTTAGCAGCGTCAGGCGTTGCTTTTGAATCGTCAGGCGGTCATTTTCCTGTCGGGCATTCAATAATTTGATTTCTTCTTCTTTTTGAAATGCCTCATAGCGTGCGTTGAGCGACTGCGCGAGTTGTATTTTGCTCTCGTCGAATATCGTGTCCTTGAGGTGATAGGCATCTGTAAGGAATTTCAGCGCCAGTGCGTTGTTGCCGGCATCGCGATGAAACTCGGAGAGTTCCTGGTACGCGACCAGTGCATTGCGTTTGTGATCCGCCTCAAGTGACAGACTTAGACCTTTTTGCAAAGCGTAAACAACGCTGTCGCTATAGCCTGCCTTGCGGAAATAGTAGCCTGCGGCATTCCAGGCACCGGCTTGCCTGATCTTGTCCGCCGACTTCTCTGCATAATCCAGCGCCCGTGCCAAATGCATACGAGCCTTTTTGAACTGCTTAAGGTCGGTGTACGTCCAGGCGTAGTTAACATACGTTTGGGTAAGCGCGTGATATGTGTTGTGTTTACGGTAGATGGCAATGGCAAGCTCATAATACTGGAAACCTTCTTCATAGTTGCCCATTTCACCGAGGTAGTAGCCTTTGTTCAGGTATGCATTGGCAAGGCTTTCTTCATGTGACGATTGCTTCTTGAGTTCGATGGACTTGTCAGCATACTCAACTGCTTTGTCGTATTCGAGGACATAGCTGTGAGCGAGGGAGAGGTTGTTATAGAATTGAGCGGCCACGTCGTTGTTGTTGGTGGCTGTCGCCTCACGGATGCCCTGGTGGCAGATTTCGAGAGCCTTGTCCGTTTCTGAAAGATTAATATAATAATTCGACAACGCGATCAGCACGCGCAGATGTGCAAGGGTGTCGCCGGCTTCGTCGGCATATTTAAGCCCGCGTTCATAGTTTGTAAGGGCTGCCGGGTTGTCGCCGTGTTTTTCGTCAATGATGCCCAATACGTAATGTGCATAAGCCAGCGCAATTTTATTATCCTGGGCAGTCGCCTCACGTTTGAGTTCCGAGACGAAATTGTAGGATTTGGAGACGTCGGAATAAACATATTGTCTTGCGCTGTCCAGTAAGGTATCCGTTGTTTTATTTCCGGTTTGCGCGAATGCGCCTGCATAAACACAGCACAGCCAGGGCAGGATAAAATACTTCATGAGCGGCGTCACTCAAATACGAGCAGAAAAAGGTTAGGGTACTGGTGACAAGATAACGATAATTTGTGATATCCTTAGCACAGCCCTCCTCGCGGTACCTTCGTTTTTCACCCTCCTGCGGCGAAGAGAAGCTTCACGTCTTAAGAAGCTTGAATATCTAACCTCCTTCGAAACAGGCCACGTGCCAGCAGCTATTTGTCTCCACCTCTCAAATCAATCGAATGGAACAAGGACAACCTTACCGCATCAGTCGAAAAATAATTGTTCCCTGAGGATTCCTGCTGATAGATATTCATATAACCAAATTGCATGTTGAGGTGTGACGTGAATTGGTAACCAATTCCCAGAAACAACCGGTTTTGATCGAAGGTGTTGTACACCACCTTGTCACCAAAGTTCAGGAAGACTTCGTCAATGATTGCCGCGAACGGCGTCTTTGGTGCTATCTCTTTTCCTTTCAGGGGTAGGAAGAACGTGAAGTTGTATCTTGCCCGAAACGTGTAGTTGTGCCCGTCAAGCTTTTCATCAGCGACAACTCTTTCGTTAAAACGCTGCTCCAGGCGAAGCCACTGCAAGGTCGTCAGCCCGGGATATTTTTGGTTCCACCAGATTTGTTGCCATGCCCGGTGTTCCAGCCTGGTAGTCTCCATCCCGGCCGGAGGAAGATGAGAAACAAACGTGTACCCGACATTCAAACGTAGATTGTCTTTGATAAAGTACGTTGCCGCAGGACGGAAAAGAAACTGGAATGATCTGCCTGCGAAATTATCGGTCATGCGATAGTGAACATCTGCCCACAAGCCCCATTTGTTCGAAAACCGGGTTTGGTTGAAGTAGCCCAGCCAAAGTTGCTCGCGATCGTGGATGTGTTTTTCGGGTAACTGACCAATGCATTCGGAAGTTGCTATGGTGAGAAGAGCCGTGAGTATAATGATATTCTTTCGCATAGTTGACTATGCAAGACTATTAAGGCAAACTTCAACGGAATAGAAGAATATTTACAATTTGAATCCTATTTACTGTTGCCACTAATTTTCAAGAGGTTTTTTCGGTAAGCGGATGGATTCTTGCCCGTGTGGAGCTTGAACGTTCTGGTAAAATGACTCTGATCAGAGAAACCGGTAAGGTACGCGATCTCGGCAAGCGAGTGGCGCGAGCCCTTCATTAACTCGATTGATTTTTCAATCCGCAGTTTCCGGATGTAATCACCAAAGGAGAGGTTGTCGAAGTATTTCGAGAATTCCCGCGAAAGGTAGGTAGGGTGGACGTTGAGGCTTTCAGAAACTTCTTTTAACGACAAGGTCAGGTTTGTGTCGATCTGGTCCTGTATGATTTCTTTAAGTTCCTTCGCCCACTCCGGCACTTTCTGCTTTTTCTTTTTCTCGCTCAGGAACTTCTTGTAAACGTCGAGCAACGTTCGTTCGAACGGACTCTGAGTATGCTTCACATGTTGCAGGTGTTTCGCCCACGTGTACAAACCATCGTAAATAATCATTCCCTGTTCCAGAAGGGCATAGTCGTCTTTGATGTTATGTGCAATGCCTGCCGAAATCGCCCACAGACCGGATGCCTGCACTGCAATGTCGTGGCGGTCTGTATCTGCACCCCTGACAATAAGACGCATCACTTCAATTGCAGGATCTTTGATCTTGTGCTTCCTTACAATGTAGTCGAACGTGCATTGGTCACCGTGGTGTGTGTATTCAACTTTTGGGATATCAAAGGGAATTGCATTTAGTTCTTTCGCCAGTTCCAATACCTTGTCGGCCGGAACATAAGTAAACTCCGCGTCCATGTCCACGAAGCGTCTGATCATCCATGGGCAGGCAAGCCGGTCAATTTTCGGACGTTCACGCGTGATCCATTTCATATTTTGATTCGTAATAATAGAAGGGACTAGCGCATGAGAGAAGTTCAGTCTTTGCTTTCAAAAAACCTCTCGGCATTCTTGTAAAAAATCTTCTCTTTCTGGTTCTTGCTCAAATACGAAATCTGTGAAATCGCTTTAATAGTAGTTTCGATATCCCCATTATCAGAACCAAACATAATTCTATCCTCAAGACCATTATCAATAAACAGTTTAAGGATACCTGCAAATTGTTCCGGACCGAGGATGTTGGGATTGTTAATTGCAGAGACGTCGGTATAGACCTGCGGATACTTTTTCATGATGTCAATCGCTTCGCGATGGTAAGGCGCACCGGCGTGCATGATCCACAGTCGCAGTCCGGGGACTTCTTTGAGCAGCGTTTCCATCAGCGACGGGTTACCCATATCCTGTTTAAAATTCGGCGACCCGTGGTCAGGCCCTGCAGAGCCGGTGTGAATACCAACCGGGAGGTTATACTTTTTCGCGAGGCGATAGTAGGGCAGGAGCATTGAATCAGATGAGCTGATGCCGTGGT
>JAEZDW010000097.1 GCA_023417955.1 Bacteroidota bacterium | reverse complement strand
CATTATGAAAGCGCCGGTAGTGTGTGATAAGCCGCGGAGCTTTTATAGCAAAGCTGAATCTACGAGGGCTTCGTTCATACCACTCACGAAAAACTTTTGCTTCAGGAATGCGGTAGAAAGTCACATTCAATTCCACAGTGTTGAAGATACTACAGTAATATTCGAACCACTGCGCCTGAGGCAAATCCGGTGGGTAAAATTTTCCCTTCCAGCCTTTGTAGTAAAATCCTGAGCAGCCTATCCACCACTTCATGATGGACTGATCGAAAAAAGCTATGCCGCTAATCTTGCTCCGCCGGTTGTTGCAGGGGGAGGAATATGTGTATAGCGGCTCCCTGGTTTTCTGCTCCTTCCGCATAGATGTAGCCGTGGTGCTGATTGACTATCTTCCTGCAAATCGCCAATCCTATACCCGAGCCAGGTACATTGGGTTTGTCGAAGAGACGTTGAAAGAGCACGAATATCTTCTCACGATGCTCAGGGGCAAAACCGATCCCTTTGTCTTGTACGGAAATACATGAGTAAGCCATAAGTTGATCAAGCACCGGAAACTTGTAAAAATCGTATTGCGTTGCCTTTCTTTCTGTAACGACAATCTCCGGTGGCGTTCCGGGTATTGAATATTGACATGCATTTTGAAGCAGATGAAAGAATAGCAGCCGCAGGTGTGTCGCCGAACCTTCCAAGATAGGTAGTTGTGCGTTTTGAACGTTCGCATCCGGATAGGTGCCTTTCAGTTCGTTAACCACATCACAAACAACCTGATTAAGATCTACCTGCTCCGTTTCATCAAACGTATCTGTGCTTCTCGTAAACATCAGCAGCGTTTGGAGTCGTTCGCGCATATCGTTTGCCACCTTACTGATCTTGCTGAAAAAGTCCTGAGGTGTGAACTTCTTCTTTTCAGGCGTTGATGCTCCCATGTCGCTAAACATCTGAATCTTACGAAGTGGTTCCTGAAGGTCGTGACTTGTCACATAGGCGTACTGTTGTAATTCGTCATTAATGACTTGAAGTTGATTGATCTTATAGGTAAGCTTTTGCTGAAAACGTCGTTCAGCGGTGAAATCATAGATAGACACGAGCAAGCCCTCGTCAAGCGGAATCACCGTCGCGTGAAGCCATTTGCGTTCCTGGCTGTGATCAAGATATCCCTCGATGGTCCGACTCATTTTGTTGCGATAAACCTGATCAAACACGTGTCGCACATCAGCGAGTATTGCTGCAGGAATAAGCGATGAGAGCGTCGCCTGCTTGCGCTTGTCAATACTTAGCAGTCGGGATGCCGCATCATTGCAATACGTCATCACATAGTCCCTGACAAGTCCGTCGTCTGGTTTAGGGTCAAAGCTAACGATCCCATTATTGGTAGTCTCCAGCAACGTCTGATTAAACCCTTCCGCCTTCCGTCGCTGCCTCAAAAAACTGAAAGAGTAAACTGTCGCAATGGTAATCAACGTACCGGCAAGCGCCAGCATCCAGAACAGCCAGCGATCCAGCAGCCCGGTAGACTCCTCAAGCCGCGTCTTCCTGTGTTCAAGTTTAAGATTCGCGGACGAGAGTGACTCGACAAGGAGGCCCTTCAACTTGCGGCGGAACTCTTCACGCTGGCCGGGTGCAAATACGGTATCAGGTCGTTCAGCGATACGCTGAAAATTTCGGACCTCATTTCTAAGCGAGTCCATCCGCAGGCGGTCTTCCTGATACAGGACGAGCGATTTCAGTTGCTGCGTTGACACCAGAATGCTATCGTAAGCCTCATCCGGCGACATATAAAGGTCCATCGCGATGCCATTTCCACTGCGGTCATTGTTCAACCAGAAGTGAAGAAGTGCATCAAGTCGTTGCAGCTTCACGACAACCTGACTCATGCGATTTACTTCCTGAATAAAAACCTTCATGTCTTTATAACTCGAACGGTAGAGATGCAGCATCAATCCGGTGAGTACAAAAACAGACGCATAGATCAGGAATAGTCTCTTATTCATAGAGGGGAATATCGATGGTCACCGGATATTTCCGGGTCGACTAAACTGGTAGCTTCAGAAGATTACCCAACATTTCACACAGTCCGTCGAAGCTGTTGGGTTTCTCGATCACATCGGCAGCGCCTAGTTGAAGACACCTGGACCTGATTCTGGAATCAACAAAAGTCGTGTACACAATCACGGATACCGTCATGAGGTGGCTTATATTCCTGAGAGCTTCCAGAACCTCAACCCCGTTCATACGCGGCATGTTAAGATCCAAAAAGATCATTTCAGGAAGGACGCGAGTTTTCGACAAGGCGCCAATTACTTCTTCACCGCTTTCAAATCCCGTCACAGAAATTGTATCATCAACCGCAGCACAGGCGGACTTGAAGATTTCATGATCGTCCAGATCGTCATCGACCAACACAACTGTTTTCACGAATTGCATAAGGGTATTTCTCTTATTTAAAATACCGATTTTTCATACGCATTCTAATACCTATTCGTCGATATGAATTCCGCTAAGGCGAAAACAGGCGCCTTTCGTTCTATAAGGTAGTTTAAAATTCGATGAACGTATCTACCGATCCTTTGAAGCAGGGGTTACTCGTGCTGCGTAACCTCCACCCGGGGCTAGTGTTAACGTTAGTTTTGAGGTAGAAGTCACACTGATTTTTCGGGTAACGAAGTCGCGTGCATTGCGATGAGCATTCACGCCATCCATGAATATTTCTGCTTCGTACTCTCCCGGAGAAAGGAATGAGAGTTCAATCTCAATCGTCCTTTTGTCCCAATTCGTCATCGCTCCAAGATACCAGGTGTCTCCGCTTTGACGTGCAATTACAATATGCTCAGCGACTTTCCCGGACAATGCAATCGTTTCATCCCAAACTGTTGGCACGGCAGCAATGAACCCGGTCATTTCAGGTTCATCGCGATAGTTCGACGGCGTATCCGACAACATGTTAAGAGGGGCTTCAAAAATGACATACTCCGCAAGTTGTCGGCAACGCGTTCCCTGACTCATGGGTTCGCTGTAGACGGGTCGGTAACTCGAACGTGTCGCATTGCGGGTAGCTCCCTGGGTATAATCCATCGGCCCGGCTAACATGCGTACAAAAGGAATGGTCACGTCATATGTGACCTGATCAACCGTGGGTGGCTGCCATTTCATTTGCTCAAGACCGTGCACGCCTTCAAAGTTAATGACATTGGGATACGTTCTGTTAAGACCTGTTGGCTTGTAGGCCCCATGGAAATCGATGAGCAACTTATGACGGGCAGCTGTTCTTGCAGCTTCATAATAGAAGTTGACCATCTCCTGATCATCCCGATCCATAAAATCAACCTTAAAGCCCTTTACCCCCATAGCAGCATAGTGGCGACAGACATTCTCCAAATCCGGTGCAAATGCATTGTAGCCTGCCCAAAGGATGATATCAACATGCTTTGATTTAGCATAACTCAGAATTTCTTTCAAATCTATTTCAGGTACGATTTGAAAGAGATCAGCCTTCAGGTTAACGGCCCAGCCCTCATCCAGGATAACGTATTCAATCTTGTTTTCCGCAGCAAAGTCAATGTAGTGCTTGTACGTTGCCGTATTTACGCCGGCTACAAAATCAACACCTCTGATATTCCAGTCATTCCACCAATCCCATGCAACCTTACCGGGTTTGATCCACGATACATCAGCCACCCGGGAAGGCGAAGCCAGTTTGTAAACGAGATCGCTGTCGGCAAGTGCCTTATCGTCAGAAGCGATCTGAAGCACACGCCACGGAAAGCTTCGCGGGCCATTTACGCGTGCGATGTAGGGCTCCCTTTCACGAACAATTTGTTGCAACTGGTTATGACCACCCTTTTCCGCTCGCCTGGGATATGCAGCAAAATACCCTGTAAGTGTTGTGCCACCTTCAACATTGTGAACAAACATTCCGGGATAGTCCTCCAGGTCTGACTCCGTTATACAAACCTTTTTACCCGAACGTGTTTCAACAAGAACAGGCAAAAAAGCGAGCCGACGCTTATCCATTTCGGCAATGGTGGTGTGCGTATAGGTATTTTCAAAGGAATTCCAGAGCTGCTCTTCAATCGATGCTCCCTCCTCTTTGTTCACATAAGGAAAATAGCCGGTATAGTTTTCTGAAAAGACAAACGTCGCTTCTTCGCTCACAACCTGAAACGGCTTCTTTTTATTCGAAACAAACCGGTAAGCAAGGCCCTCGTTATATGCGCGAAACACTACTTCGTAGTCACCACGAAACGTGAGAACTACTTCATTATATTCATCGGTAATTGATTTGCGTTTGTATAATGGAGACTTGATGACATTACGCACTGTGTTTTGCTTCGACTTTCTTAGTGCAGGTTTTTCACCAAATGAAGAACCATCCGACAAACTCATGCTTATCGCAGAAGGCCCGACTATCAAGTCACCGCTATGCCTGACTGTATAAGTGAGTTTATCCCCGACTGCAATAATCGTTTCAAGATTACCATCGGGAGACTTAATAGTAACAGAGCGGCTTTGCGCCGAAACAGTAACCGCAAGAGCCAAAAAAAAGGCCGTGATGAGATGGGTCATAAGGTGTGGTTTATAAGAACGCAATATCGCAGCCAGCTGGAAAAAACCAAACGGGTACCGTCATGGCCGGGCATGTGTTTTGGACCTGTTCCAAGAAACAATAATCATGGCTGACGAGAAAAACGAAAAGAAAATAGACGACGAGAAAAAAACACCTGATGAAAAACGAATCAGGGAACCATTTCCTCCTGAAAACACGCCGGAGCCGCCGCAAATAATGGATACGAGCAAGGAGCCCGGAACACGTCGCGAAACTGAAAGTCCACAATCCGAAAAGAAGGATAAGCCATCCGGGGAATAGAAATTCCCCACTTTCCGGACGGGTTGTTGTTACCACTTGAACTGAACTTTCAGATACACACTACGGCCCCGCGTTTGAAAGCCCTGGATTTCGAGGTAGTCCGTATCAAAAATATTCTCCAGCTTCAAACCAAGTAACCAAGAGTTGGTAACACGCCAGGTCGAAGCGAGATCGATCAGATCATACGTTTTCACATTTGCTCTCCCTAGAGCGCCGAATGGTCCAAGCGTGGGATCGTAAACAACATCGTATCGAGATCCGCCGTGGCGAAGGATCGCGCTTGCATGAAGATTATCTCCAAACCTGAGTCCGGCTTCTGCGTAGCCTGTAATGGCTGGTTTCCTGATGAGGGTTTGTGTTGTAACAGCATCATCAATGAAAGCCCCGTAGTTGTAAGGCTGCACATGATGGGCTCCCGTATGCTTTTTATCAATATCATCCGGAGAAAAGCTCACATTGCCTTTGAGAATGGTCACGTTCCCGCGAAGAAAGAATTTGCCCACGTTCAATTGACCCGCGAATTCAAATCCGTTTACCGCCTGTCGCGCGGCGTTGACGTACGTGTCACCCAAATAATCATCGAAAGTAAGTAATGCCACGGGAGTTTCTTTATTCCATAAGTAGACGTATTCAATAGCATCCTTCGTAACAGATCTGAATCCGGACAACGTAAAGTAACTCCCGTTTTGAAATTCCTTCTTGATACCCGCCTCAAAGGAAATTGCAGTCTCTGCTTTCAATGACTTGCTACCACGGGTGGTGTAAGCGCCAAAGTCAATCGTCGGATCGAATAACTGGTAAAGCGATGGCGCATTATATCCAGTAGACACGGA
>JAEZDW010000337.1 GCA_023417955.1 Bacteroidota bacterium | reverse complement strand
GGTATGGAATGTTGATTGGCAACTCGGCCAGCGAGGATGATATTTCCCTCTTCAGCAGAGAGATTGTAGCCAATCCGCGGCAGTATATCGCTCAACCAATCATAAATCTTTCCTCCGCACCTTGCTTCATTAACGGAAAAATTCAGCCCAGACGAATTGACCTGCGGCCATTTGCTTTATGCGGACCCCATGGCATTGATATTGTTCCCGGTGGGCTGACGCGGGTTGCCTTACGTGAGGGTTCGCTTGTAGTTAATTCATCCCAGGGTGGCGGCAGCAAAGACACCTGGGTTTTGTCTGATTGATTAATTGAACCTGCTATGTTAAGCCGTGTCGCTGACTCACTTTTCTGGTTATCGCGTTACATTGAACGCGGTGATAGTATCATGCGGATGCTGAAAACCAATTACGCGTCGTCGCAGGACTTGAGCAGCGGATTTACGTGGAAGCCCGTGCTTACCATTTTCAGTGACATGGAAAAGAAGGAGATTGCAACGATGGAACGGAAGGGTCGCGATGTGTTGATGTACATGGTCACTGACCGCGATAACGGAAATTCGGTATACAACATTGTCACGCGCGCACGTGAAAATGCACGCTCCGTTCAGGACAATATCACAATTGAGTTGTGGCAATGCCTGAATAACTATTATCACCTTGTAAAAGATGAAGCGCTCGAACGGAAACTGAAAAGGGAAGATCCGGTGACCATTCTGGATTCATTGATAAAGCAGAACATGATCTATTACGGTGTGCTCGATTCGACAATGTTCCGTGGTGAAGGTTTTTCATTCATGAACCTCGGCCATTTTCTGGAACGCGCACAGCAATCGATCAATCTGCTCGACGTAAAATTCAGCGATCTTTCATACGATCTTGAAAAGACCGCCGACATTACGTATTGGAAACATTTGCTGATGTCGATTTCAGGATACAACCTTTACCTCAAAACGTATCGGTCCGGATTCGATGCGAGGAATATTCTGCACCAGATTATATTTAACATGAATTTTCCGCGATCCGTTTTGTATTCACTGCATCACCTTGAACAGAATTTTGAGCAGCTGAAGCCCCACGTCGACGCGGACAGCTATCATCAGATCAACTTTATGATCGGGAAACTGCGTAGTAAAATTCAGTACTCCAATCTCGACCACGTCAGCAAGGTCGGCCTGCACAATTACCTCGTTGGAATAAACGAGGACCTGCAGGCCATTGGAAACGCATTAAACCAACATTACTTTGCGTACAGTTGACGCATGACCCATGCCCAAATTTAAAATCCAGCATATCACCCGGTACCGGTACGAGAACGCGGTTCGCGACAGTGCGAATCAGATTATGTTATTTCCGATACGCGATGAATATCAGGAAGTGCTAAAACACTCCCTGCTCATTTCCGGCAATCCATTGATTGAACAACACGCCGACATATTTGGTAATCAGGTTGGCACGTTCACACATCCGCTTCCGCATACGGAACTAAAGATCGATTCGATCTGCGAGGTGTTGACGAAGAAGAAACCCGAGCCCAAAGACGACACCGGTTTTGAAGAACAATGGAAACACCTCGAATCAGCGCGATACATTTTTCCCAACATAGAGTTTCTTCGTCTTGAGGAATTCAACGCATTGCGTGAGCTGCAGGAGGTAATGAATCGGATTCATCAACCCGATCTGACTCCATTACAATGTGGTCTGCGTTTTTGTGCCTACGTCTTTGAGGAATTCACCTACCGAAAAGGAATTACCACAGTCGACACGACGCTGGATGAAATCTGGAAACTGCGCTCCGGTGTCTGCCAGGATTTTGCGCATATCCTGCTCGCAATGCTGCGACTAAGTGATATCCCCGCGCGTTACGTCAGCGGATATATTTGCCCGAACAAAAACGGAATGCGTGGCGAAGGCGCGACGCATGCATGGGTTGAAGCATACATTCCATTTTATGGATGGCTGGGTCTTGATCCCACCAACAACTGCATCGCCAATGATGCCCACGTTCGTCTTGCAGTTGGCAAGAACTACTATGACTGCAGCCCCGTACGCGGAACATACCGCGGGACGAGCAATCATTCTCTCGAGGTATTGGTTACGGTAGGATACGAGGACGGTCAAATTGCACAGCCGTCGGAACCGGTGTTGGAAAAGGAACCTTCACTGGCAAACCCAAACAAAAACTCCTTCCAGAAGTATCAGGAAATGCAACAGCAACAGCAGTAGCTAGTAGCTAGTAGCTAGTAGCGGAACACCTTTCCTTTGTCACGCAGCAAGACTTTCACTTCCTTCCAGTCCGGAAGCTGATCCGACTCGTATGAATAGGTTCTGATTTCGGTGGCAAGCTTTGCGCTATTCTTCATTGCTTCGAGGTGAGCGCCGGATCGCGCAAACTCCTTCAGTGATTTATGATCTTCCCATACCGAAAGGGTATAATGATCGTATCCGAATCCGGTATTCTTCAACAGTATGAACCCGGGCTGAACTTTTGTTTGCCTTGAGATAAGCAGCCCATTGTATGAAAGCTCGAAAAACTTCCACAGCGATCGGATTCGTATCGAAGTGATATTAGTGACCATCGGCGTACTTGATTACACTTATCTTTCCTTTTCCGCCCGCGACAACAACAAGGGATCCTTTTCTTGCCCTTCTAACGACATGAAAAAGTTTTTCATCTGATGCGGGAGTCCAGTTAATTCCACCATCAATCGAAATGTCGGTGCCTGTCGGACCGGTTGTGATCAGAACGTTGTCATTGAGAAATTCAACGCATTCGCGATAGCCACGCGTAGGAGTAGCTGGTTTCTTCCAGGTTTTACCACCGTCGTGTGTGTAACTGACATGATCAACAGTAAGTGAATCCCGAAGGTAATCGCCGCCAACCACAACGGCTTTACCTTTCCTGAATCCGGAAAACGAGAAGATACCTGTTGATGAAGCTTCGTGTATCACCGGCGGATTTTGTGTTTGCCACTTGCGACCAGCATCGCGTGAAATCCAAAGCCGTGATGTCGTTCCACCGGTGGTTATTACCACGGTACGTTTATCCAAACACCGGATATTGGTTCCGCTGGCAGCGAATGATGCCTCACCTGCATTAAGTTGTGGCGACGTTTTTACATCTGCCCAGCTGTCACCACCATCGTGTGTTTCAAGCAGGAGCATCCTGCCGCCCAGAGGGTCGCCATAGATCAAACCTTCTTTGTCGTTCCAGAAATCAATTCCGTCAAAGAAAGCTGCCGTGTCTTTGTGGGTGTACACCACCTTCCAGTTGGCTCCACCATCAATTGTGAGAAGAATGTTCGCGGGAGCACCAGCGTTCGCTATGATAGCGCGGTTCCTGTCGAATGCGTATAGCGTACGAAAGTCAAACTGCTGGAAACCGGATACCTGATCAAATCGCCATGTATCGCCTCCGTTGATGGAGCGTCCGACCCCGCCCTTTGAACCGGCAATCCACACGACGCTATCATCAACAACCGATACGGCACGAAACGAGGCATCGGTTTGTGGTGGCACCTCGCGCCATGAAAGGGATTGCGATAAAACATTGAATGTTGGTACAAGACAGAAAACAACCAGGCAGATACGGCAAGATCGGGTTATAGGGATCATCTTCAATTCATAAAAAGTGCGGAATCAAGATAGAACATTTTTGCCAACTGGCGGCGTGACCCTTGGGGCGTATGAACACATCGCGCGAAATACATCACCTGCATTTAGCCCGCCCTGGCGGGTGTCACAGAACCAGCCTTCCAATTTTATGAACACATCGCGCGA
>JAEZDW010000464.1 GCA_023417955.1 Bacteroidota bacterium | reverse complement strand
TTAATTTTTCAACAAAGCTATGGTGGTGGAAAGGCTAAGGAAAGATGTACTTTACCGAATGCTTACGGTTTAGCTATATCTCTGTTCCGGTGTTGTTCCGGTATCAGCCAATTGAAATTCTAAATATTCATGCTGGTCCTCAGGTTGGATTTCTGCTAAGCGCAAAGGCGGAGGTAGATGACATGGGCGGAGACGTAGAAGATACGAAGTCCCTCGACCTTGGTGCTGCCGTTGGTGCAGGCGTCGATCTCCCATTTGGGCTTGGTTTCAGTGCGCGCTATATCGCAGGTCTCGCAAATGTATATGATATCGAGGAAATGAAGGTGAGGAATAATGTGCTTCAGTTCTCGGTTACTTACCGTTTCGGTAGGTCAAGATAACGATACCATAAATCAAAAATTTTGAACAGGCTACCATGTGATAGCCTGTTTCTTTTTTGTGGCAACCTCTGCAGATGTCTTAATCAGCGATAATCAAAAAGTAGTTCTTCTTTCCCTTCTGGGCGAGCAGGTATTTGCCGTATAACAAATCTGAGATTGTTATCTTTCTATCGAGTGAGATCTTTTCTTTGTTGATACTGACGCCATTCCCCTGGATTGCTTTTCTTGCTTCACCTTTCGATGCATAGACATCGGTCTTCTCTCCAAGCAAACTTACAGGATCAATTTCCTGCAGGTCGGCTATACTTACTTTCTTCGTCAGACTTTCGTCGAAGGCGTCTTCAATTTCCTTTCCTGAGAGGCGCTTAAAGTCTTCGAACGAGGTGCCGAAAAGAATAGCCGACGTTTCCCGGGCACGTTCGAGTGCTTCGTGACCGTGCACTCTTACCGTGATGTCTTCGGCCAAAGCCTGTTGCAGCGCTCTTAAATGCGGCGATGCCTGATGGGTCGCCTCAAGGCTCTCAATTTCTTCGCGCGACTTCAATGTGAATATTTTGATTGCGTTTGCAGCATCCACGTCTGAAACATTAATCCAGTATTGATAGAAGCGATAGGGTGAAGTTTTATTCGCATCAAGCCAGATGTTACCACCTTCGGTCTTGCCGAACTTTGTCCCATCCGCCTTTGTAATCAGTTTCGTCGTTAAGGCATAGGCCTCGCCATTGAGCTTTCGCCGTATAAGTTCGGTACCCGTAACAATATTGCCCCATTGGTCTGAACCTCCCATCTGTAGCGTGCAGTTCTTGTTCTCGTACAACCAAAGGAAATCAAAACCCTGCACCAGCTGGTACGTGAATTCGGTAAATGACAGTCCGGATTCCAGTCGTTGTTTCACGGAATCTTTCGCCATCATATAATTCACTGTTATGTGTTTACCGATATCGCGTATGAAATCGAGAAAACGAAAATCCTTGAACCAGTCATAGTTGTTTACAAGCTCCGCCTGATTTTTTCCTGAAGAAAAATCGAGGAAGCGTTCCATCTGGGCTTTCACACATTTGACGTTGTGGAACAGGACGTCTTCGGAAAGCAGATTGCGTTCAGCACTTTTTCCGGAGGGATCGCCAACCATTCCGGTAGCTCCTCCGATGAGGGCAACCGGGCGGTGACCGCATTGCTGAAAATGAACGAGTGTCATGATCTGCACCAGGTGACCGATGTGCAGGGAATCGGCGGTAGGGTCGAATCCTATATACCCGGAGGTAGGTCCCTTCGCCAGTTGTTCCTCGGTACCAGGCATGATATCATGCAACATGCCTCGCCATTTCAGCTCTTCAACAAAGTTCTTCATCCCATCAAATTTTGGCCAAAGATAAAAAAGCTGACCTTCAGCGCACCGCTGACTTTTGCTTTTTGCAAAGAAAAAGGCGCCATAATAGCGCCTTTTCCATTTCTATGATATCAGGATAACCTGTTTAATGCGCGTTCGCAAGCTCGACGGCACGTAGCCCGACAGTTTCCAACTCGATGTTTCGGTTCGGGGCTGTGTGTCGCTTGAAGTCTTCAATGATCTCCAGTACATCGTAATCCACAGTAATGGAATTTGTGCCATCGATCACCACTTTCGAATTGTGCGGTAGTTCATCCAGACTCAACTGGATGCTTGCCTTGTTCAGAAATGTGACCTCCTCCGATAACCGGAGCGTGATCACTTCGCGATCGTCGCGCGTTTCCTTCCTGTAAAAGTAAGCGTGCTTGTAATTCTTCCGGAGAATGAAAAAGATCGCGAATGCCATACCAAGAGCGATACCCTTCAACAGATCAGTGGCCAGGATGCCAAGAACCGTAATGATAAAGGGTAAGAACTGTTCCCAGCCGTGGCGAAACATCGTTCTGTATAGTGATATGTTGGACAGCTTATATCCAACCATCAACAGTACGGCTGCAAGGCTCGCCAGCGGAATCATATTCAGATAAGCGGGGATAATGATCACCGATATGAGCAGGATGCCGCCGTGCAGGATTGCTGACATTTTCGTCTTCCCTCCGGCATTCACGTTGGCCGAACTTCTCACAATTACCTGAGTAATCGGGAGCCCGCCAATCAAGCCCGCAATTATGTTACCAATACCCTGCGCTTTTAACTCGCGGTTTGTTGGTGTTACCCGTTTGTAAGGATCCAGCTTGTCTGTTGCCTCCACAGAGAGCAATGTTTCAAGACTTGCAACGATGGCCAGCGTGACTGCCACGACCCATACATCCGGGTTGGTCAACGCGCCGAAATCCGGAGTCCGGAAGAACCTAAAGAACTCCATCACCGAGGACGCTACCGGTAATTGGACCAAATGTTCGCCGTCAAGTTTCCAGGCTGGATTGATTCCCGGCAGAATCTGGTTGAGTAGAATTCCCACTACTACCACAAAGAGTGCACCCGGCAGGAATCGAAACATTGTGATCCGTTTAATAAATGGTTTGTCAAACAGGATCAGGAGGGCTATCGACACCACACTGATAATGATTGCGCCCATATTGTGGTAGATGGCTGCGTAATAGATTTCAGTGAACGTATTGAGTTGATCTGCCTGCTGTAGGGCAATGTCTCCGATGTAATCCTTATCATCGCCCAACGCATGCGGTATTTGTTTGAGGATCAGTGTCAGGCCGATGGCTGCCAGCATACCTTTGATAACCGAACTCGGAAAGTAGTAGCCAATGATGCCGGCCTTTAGAAATCCGGCCAGAACCTGAATTGCTCCGGCGATAACGACTGCCATGAGAAAGGCCTCGTAACTTCCGAGAGTCTCCAGCGCCGACAAGACGATCACTACCAATCCTGCTGCCGGTCCCGCCACACCAAGGGAAGATCCACTAAGGGCTCCCACTACAATTCCGCCCACAATTCCCGCAATGATGCCGGTGAAAATCAGGTCGGGCCTGCCTGTGGAGGCGAGACCAATCCCGAGACACAACGGCAGCGCTACCAGGAAAACTACCAAACTTGCAGAGAGATCGTATCTAAAATTCTTCACATAATGTTCATCGTGTCGCATACTTCTTTACCCCAATGGTTAAACTGCCACTATTGAACTTTCGATCTG
>JAEZDW010000419.1 GCA_023417955.1 Bacteroidota bacterium | reverse complement strand
CCTCTGTATGGCCTGCTCGCCGGAGTACCCCACCCCGTTTCGCCTTAAGCGGAAAAATATGTCCGGGTTTACCAAGTTCCTCAGGCTTGGTTTCAGGGTCGACCAGCGCACGAATCGTTTTAAAACGGTCATGTGCAGAAATGCCCGTAGTACAACCATGCCCCAGCAAATCTACTGAGACGGTGAACGGTGTTTCAAACGCCGCGGTATTTCTTCCCACCATCATCTCAAGTCCCAACTCTTCACAGCGGTCCTCAATGAGTGGCGCGCAAATCAGTCCGCGGCCGTGTGTAGCCATAAAGTTGATAATCTCCGGTGTCACCGACTCCGCAGCACAAATAAAATCACCTTCGTTTTCGCGGTCCTCATCATCGACCACGATGATCACTTTGCCATTCCGGATATCTTCAATGGCCTCCTCAATCGTATCCAGTTTTATATCACTCATTTTTGTATTAATAGTAGCGCACCCGTAGTTATTTATTTCCGATTCTACTTCGGAATCACAATGCCGAGTACCGAAGCAAGTTCTTTTTCAGCATCCTTGAGTTGTTGTTGAATCGTAATGTAAGTATCAATTTCCTCGTCTGTTTTAGCTTCTCTTATTTGCTTCAGGTTCTCGTCAATAAGTTTCTGAATCATTCTGAATTTTAAACGTAGCACATTTGAATAAGCCATGTCATTCAAAATGTCACGCTCGTGCGGAAAATAAATATGATATTTCTCACCCCAGTGCGGGCTCGTTTCATACCGGTGAGTTGTCAATTCAGCTACCGTGTTCCTCACTGTTTCGGCCGCGTTTTCCATGAAGTAGAGCGTATCCAGGGCCTGCCCGCGTTGAGCAGCCTCCCGGAACTCGGAATAGATCGATTTATAAACCGGATTGGTAAACTCTACATCTTCAAGTTCAGTCACCATAAAGTCAACCAGCCGCTGTTCGTCATAGCTGTTTTCTGCATAGTTCAACAACAAACGGATGGATTCCCGTTCCTGCATCTGAACCATATTATTTAAATCCACCCTGACCGGGGGCAGAGGATCGTCAACCGGCGGCTGTGGAATCGGAGCCTGCCTGGTATCCTGTTCTTTCTTTTTCCGCTCAGAAATGAGGATTTTGTTCAATTCCGTGACCAGAACAGCCTCCGAAATCTTCAGCAGCTGACTCGTCTCCTGCAGGTAGACGGACCTTTTTATTGGATCAGGAATGAAACCGATACTGGTGACGATCTCGCGAATTGCCTCCGCCTTGCGAATTGGATCGTTTCCGGCCTCCGCTGAATAAAGGTCAATTTTGAAGGAAATGAAGTCCTTTGACTGCTGTTTCAGGTATTGGGAAAGCTCAGTACTCCCCATACGGCGCGAAAAGCTGTCGGGATCCTCACCATCAGGCAGCAATACAATTCGTACGTTCAGGCCCTCCTTGAGTACCAGATCAACACCCCGGAGAGCGGCCTTGATACCGGCGGCATCGCCATCGTAAAGCACGGTAATGTTCTCACTGAAGCGGCGAATAAGCTTTATCTGTTCTTCTGTCAGTGCCGTGCCGGAAGATGCAACCACATTATCAATCCCGGACTGATGCAGCGAAATGACGTCCGTGTATCCTTCGACGAGATAGCAAAAGCCCTCCCTGCGGATCGCATTCTTGCCCTGAAATAAGCCGTAGAGGACGTTGCTTTTGTGGTAGATCTCGGTTTCCGGCGAATTGATGTACTTCGGTTGCTCCTTTTCCTTTTTGAGCATCCGGGCCCCAAAGGCAATCACCTTACCTGAGAGATTGTGTACCGGGAAAATCACCCTTCCGCGAAAGCGGTCGTAGCGTTTGCCACCCTCTTTTTTTATCAGCAGGCCCGCTTTCTCAAGCATTTCTTCGCTATAGCCATCGGCAAGCGCCTTTTTGGTGAGGTGATCCCATTCGTCAAGGCTGTACCCAAGTTCGAATTTCTCAAGGGTTCGGTCATTGAAGCCGCGTTCACGGAAGTAACTTAAACCGATGCTACGGCCCTCGTCATGATCGTAGAGCAGCTTCCGGTAGTACTCCTTTGCGTAATTCATCAGAATGTAGAGGCTATCGCGCGATGTCTGACTCGCAAGCGCTTCCTGCGAAGGTGTACTCTCCTGAATGTCAACGCCATACTTTTGACCGAGGTAGCGGATGGCCTCCATGTAGCTCATCCCTTCATGCTCCATCACAAAGGTTATGGCATCACCACCCTTACCGCTGCTGAAGTCCTTAAAGATGCCTTTCGACGGAACTACATAGAATGACGCGGTCTTTTCGTTGGTAAAGGGACTGAGTGCCTTGTAGTTCTGACCGGATCGTTTGAGCGAAACAAAGTCGCCAACGACATCCAGAATGTCCATTCTGCTCTTAATCTCATCGATGGTTTCGCGCGAAATCATTCCCCGGGTAACTGGTGTGTGGTCAAAAACCGGACGGTAAAGATACTAAAACACAGGTACGCGGGACTGGGATGAAGGGATTTAAGGGTTTGCAGGATGGATTTTTCGAAGGAACCTGAAACCTTGTCGGGATCAACAAACAATTCGAAACTTCGGCTTTAACAATCCGGTTTTCGACCTAAATTGCAGCGTTTTTTGGATTCTTTTCACATCTTTTTTGTTTGCAAGGCATGCAGTATACCAAAGCCGACATCCTGACCGCCCTCTCGACAGTTGAAGACCCTGATCTTAAGCGGGATCTGGTGACGTTGAATATGATTCGCGATTTGGAGGTCTCTTCCGGAAAAGTGAGTTTCACCGTCGTGCTCACCACACCAGCATGTCCGTTGAAGGAAATGATCCGCCAAAACTGTGAAATTGCCGTAAGAAAAGTGATCGGCGACGATACACTTGACATAACGATGACATCGTCGGTCACGACACTTCGCAACAATGCACCGCTGCTTCCCGGAGTTAAGAACATTGTCGCCATTGCATCCGGTAAAGGTGGCGTTGGCAAATCTACCGTGACGTCCAACCTGGCCGTTGCACTTGCAAAAAGTGGCGCACGCGTCGGACTGATTGATGCCGACATTTATGGTCCTTCGATTCCCACGATGTTCAACTGCGAATCTGAACAGCCCCACGTAAAGCAGGTGAACGGAAAAAATATACTTATCCCGATAGAACAATACGGCGTCAAACTGATGTCAATAGGATTTCTCGCGCCTCCCGACAGCGCCGTTGTATGGCGCGGGCCGATGGCGAGTTCGGCACTTAAACAGTTTTTCGGCGATGCCGACTGGGGTGAACTTGACTACCTTTTGATTGATCTTCCTCCCGGCACCAGCGATATCCATCTTACACTTGTGCAAACTGTACCTGTTACTGGTGCAGTCATCGTAACTACGCCGCAGAAAGTAGCACTCGCAGATGCTACGAAAGGTCTCGCGATGTTCAAGCAACCGCAAATCAATGTACCCGTGCTGGGTATCATAGAGAACATGGCGTACTTCACTCCTAAGGAATTGCCTGACAACAAGTACTATATTTTTGGCAAAGACGGGGGCAAGAACTTATCGGAAAAATACGATGTTCCGCTACTGGGGCAAATTCCGCTTGTACAGGGCATCCGTGAAAGTGGCGACAGTGGTTTGCCCGCAGTGCTTAAGGAAGGTCCTGCATCAGCGGCATTCCAGGAACTCGCAGAAAATCTTGCACGAAAAATTGCGATAAGAAATGCTAACTTTGCCCAAACTCAAAAAGTCGAACTCAAAGTCTGATGATCACACTCGAAGAACTGTCCGGAAAAATTGAAGCTTCCCTTGATTCCATACGACCTTACCTTGAGGCCGACGGCGGTAACGTCAAGGTAGTTGAGATCACTCCCGAAAATGTGGTTCGACTTGAATTCGTGGGCGCTTGTGGCAATTGCCGAATGTCAGCCATGACGTTTAAGGCAGGCGTTGAAGCAGCGATCCGCCGCGATGTTCCGGAAATCAAATCTATCGAGGTGATTAACCTCACCCCCGTTCAATAAGGACACCACCTGGTGACACCTGCCGCCGACAACAAACGCCGGTCTTTTGTCGGTTACTCTTGTTATATTTAGACGATTAATACATCAAAGTACCGCTGTGTCAATTGTCAGGGTCCATCCGCTGTTCCTCATCGTCACGTTACTCATACTTGGAGGAGCGGCTTCAAGCCTGCGCGCACAGGACCGATGCGGCACAGTTGAATACCAAAAGAAGCTGGTTTCTGCCGGCGGCGAATCAACTCATGAATTTGAACCGTGGATCAGAGATCGTCTTAAGTCGGTAGCCGGCAAATCAAAGGGCAATGCACGTACGAATAACAGCACGTATAAAATCCCGGTCGTCGTTCACATCATTCACAGCGGTGAGAATCACGGCTCAAACATCTCTGATGAGCAGGTACTTTCGCAGCTTCGCGTTCTCAATGAGGATTACAATCGCGAGAACGCCGATGCATCAAACACACCCGACATGTTCCTTGACGTCGCAGGCAATCCGGGTATTGAATTCGTGCTTGCGAAACAAACTCCCGAAGGACTGCCCACGAACGGAATCGTCCGCGTTCAGGGTCCAAAATCGTCGTGGTCGGTCAACGACAATTACCTGATCAAATCACTCAGCTACTGGCCCGCGGAAGATTATCTTAACATCTGGGTTTGCAATCTTACTGACTTCCTTGGCTACGCACAGTTTCCTCAGTCGGATCTGCTTGACGGCCTTGAGAACTCTTCGTCGAATCGGCTCACCGACGGCGTGGTGATCGCCACAACGGCATTTGGTTCTGTTGACGATGGCAATTTCGTTCTTCAAAACAGCTACAATAAAGGACGTACTGCTACGCATGAGATTGGCCACTTCTTCGGGCTGCGACACATCTGGGGCGATGACGACGGTGCATGTGGCGGCCATGGCGATTATGTTGACGACACTCCGGATCAGGCAGACCGGACGTTGAACTGTCCGTCGCATCCGAGAACATCATGTTCAACAACATCAATGTTTCAGAACTTTCTCGATTACACAAACGATGCTTGTATGAACCTCTTCACCGTCGGGCAGGTAGAACGCATGGCAGTTGTAATTGAAAATAGCCCAAGACGCAAAACCCTGCTGACATCGCATGGACTGGAGGATCCCGAAGCGATAGCAAATGATATTGGCATACGATCTATATCCAGCCCTGCCGTTGGTGAATGTGCTGGCATTGTCGTGCCAACTATTGAGATACGTAACTATGGAAACAACGCGATAACTACTACCGAAATACGCATTCTTAAAGACGGCTCTCCTGTTGAAACCAAAGAATTCACACTGAATCTGGCACCGCTCGAATCGGCCGAAGTTGAGTTTTCACCGATTGCGCTGGCCTCAGGCACGACCAACTTCTCGTTTGAAGTTGTCAGCACCAACGGTAACCCTGATGGCGCGGCTTTCAACAACAAACTTGGCAGAAGTGTTTTTGTTCCTGAGACGGCCCCGACACCAGTGCTGGAAAAATTTGAATTGTTTCCAGACCATTGGCAGTTGTTTAATCCCGACGGACTTTACACCTGGCAAATCGTCCCCGCCAACAACGGCGAGGTCGGGAACACCGCGATGAAGCTCAACTTTTACGACTACGAAGACAACGAGGGTGAAATCGACGTGTTACTAAGTCCTGTTATTGATCTTACCAATGCCCCTGCAGCGCTCGTCCTCTTTGACCTGGCACACGCGCAGTATCAAAATTCCAAAGACGGTTTGAAAATTGTGGTCCTCTCAAATTGCAATGCCGACGTTACCCAGGGCCAGGTGATTTATGAAAAGTACGGAAGCGACCTGGCCACCGCCGGGAAAATGAATGAATCCTTCAGCCCACAGTCTTCCGCACATTGGAGAACCGAAGTTCTCAATCTCGCGGACTTCATCGGAACGGGTGGCATTCAACTGGCATTTGTCGCCGTGAACAACTGGGGCAACAATCTTTATCTGGACAACATAAGAATCCTGACTGACGATTTCGCCAACGTCTCGCTCCGCAGGATTGTTTCACCACAACCGGTGGTCTGCTCCCCGACGCTTAACCCTGTAGTTATAGTGCGCAATTCGGGAACAACGATAAATTCCCTCGAGATTGAATATACCTTGAACGGCACTACGAAGGTGCATTCCGTCAATGGCATTACCATCAATTCGGGTTCTGAAGCCGAGATCCAGCTTCCTGCAATAACCCTGGCAGCGGGATCGAATACGTTCGCCGTGAACCTCATCAATCCCGGCGGCCAACCCGACCTCGATACACGCGACAACGAAGGTAGTCGTACCGTTGTTTTCGACAACAAAACCATTCCGGTGCCTTTCAAAGAAAACTTCGAACGTGAGTTCGCCTCAAAATGGACGAACACCAGTCCGACGGGAGGTGTTGCCTGGGTGCCCCAATCCTTTCCGGGGAACCGCACGATTGCATACAAGGGGTTTGACAATACCAACACCGAAGACGAGGCATGGCTGGTAACTTCGGCATTTGATCTTTCCGAAACGGATGCAGCAAGTATCTTCTTCGATGTCAGCTACGCTATGCGCAACGGCGTTTCCGAGATTCTTGAAGTGCGCGCTTCGACCGGTTGCACGGAACCCTTTGAAACCATTCGCACATTAAGTGGCGACGCGTTGTCGGTAACCACGACGACCCAGGCATGGGAGCCAAAAAGCAACAACGACTGGAAACGTGATGTTTTCGTGAATCTCACGAGCCTGACCGGGCAGGAAAACGTGCGGCTTGCTTTTGTAGTCAGCAACCGAAATGGCAACAACCTGTACATGGACAACCTGCGTTTTTATCTTTCAGACGACCAGAACCCTGTCACCGTAAACGGTGTGTTCAACGTTTACCCGAATCCGCTGAAGCCCGGCGAAACACTCCAGGTTTCATTCAATTTTGAGACGTTAAACGATATCGCCATTGAGGTCGTCGACAGCATGGGCAAACAAATTTTTCAGGGAACTTACAACGCTGTCCTGAATCAGACGTTATCAATCAATACAAGCGGCCTCGCGCCGGGATTGTACGTTGTTCGCATTATGGCCGCAGGGAAAGTTTATAACTCAAAAGTTCTGATCGGTTACTAGTCCCTGCGGATAATACGTCTGAATAGCTATCTTGCACCATCCTAAAACCATCCGCATGCCGAAGAAGAGAAAAGTTGTTATTCTTTACGGAGGAAGATCCGTCGAACACGGTGTTTCTGTTAACTCCGCCCGCAACATTTTTGAATTCATTGACCGTCGCAAGTTCGTACCTGTGCCCGTTGGGATCAGCAGGAAGGGAAAGTGGTTCCTTACGAAAACAGTCGACAAGAATATTGAAAAAGGCGAACCCCTGACGTTAAATCTCGATCCTTCAAAACCATTCCTGATCACGCGTGAAGGAAAAAAAATCAGACCCGATATCGTCTTTCCGGTATTGCACGGGACCGACGGTGAAGATGGCAGCGTACAAGGCCTGATTCGCGTGCTTGACCTGCCCATGGTTGGAACTGGCGTACTGGGGTCAGCACTATCGATGAACAAGATTGTCGCAAAAAGGCTGTTGAGCGATGCAGGTCTACCTGTATCGGATTTCCTGACGTTTCGTTTCGACGAGAAAGACAAAATTTCTTTTTCGGCTATCTCAAAAAAGCTTGGGCTCCCATTCATGCTGAAGTCCGCCAGTCTGGGATCGTCAGTTGGCGTATCTAAAGTCAAATCCAAAAAGGATTTTGGCCGTGCCGTAGAGGAAGCATTTCGTTACGATGATGAGATGATAGCGGAGCAATTTATATCCGGTCGCGAGATCGAGTGTGCTATCCTGGGAAATCAGCCTGCAGAAGCGTCCTACCCGGGTGAAATAGTCATCAATTCAGCATATGACTTTTATACGTTCGACGCAAAATACGTTGATCCGGCCGCGGCGAAGATTGAAGTGCCCGCGAATATTCGGAAAGGTGTGGCTGAAAAAATCAGAAAGGCATGTGTTCAGGCGTACAAAACATTGCATTGTGAGGATTTTGCCAGAATCGATCTTTTTCTGGACAAAAAAGGAAATATCTTCATCAACGAAATCAATTCGATCCCGGGATTTACGAATTCGAGCATGTTTCCCATGATGTGGAAAGAGCGCGGTATCGGAT
>JAEZDW010000408.1 GCA_023417955.1 Bacteroidota bacterium | reverse complement strand
AAGTACACCCGACTGAAATCCTGAACGGAAATCGAACGCCACACCCTGATATTCGCCTTTTACCTTTTCAAGTACTACGCGCATTACTTTGCTTTGTCCCTGATCACCAACGAAAACCTGCCCGGCGAAAGGACCAAATTTTCCACCGGTATTATCCTGGAGTATTTCTGAATTTGAAATTCCAAGAATACCGTGTGGCAGCCATACCGCGGGCAGTTTTACAGACGGTACTTTTTCTTTCAATCCAAAAAGTGTAGCGGGATTTTTTTCATCCTGGATGTTCTCAGGTTTAAGGTAAATGCCATCCTTCTTTTCACGACGCGGGTCTGCAATCGCATAAAGCTCTTCTGTTTTCAGTTTTATCGGCGCATTCTCACGATCAGTCCAGCGAAGGCCGGCGGGATGGCCTGCAAAGTCACCTTTTTGGATATGCCAGATTCCACCGGAACCCATCCAGTCGCCCTGGTTGTCGTCATAGAACAATTCGCCGTCTACAACGCCCAGTCCACACGGTGAGCGCATTCCAGTCGCCCATGGTTCGAGCGTTCCGTCCTGATGAATCTTCATGATCCATCCGCGCCACGGAACCCGGCTTTCACCGCGCCACCATTCCTGGTCACCAAATGCGACGTTACCACTCACGAAGAAGTTGCCGTCATGCGCAAGCTTGGGACCAAAGCTGTATTCGTGGTAGTGGCCGGAGAGAGGCCAGGCGTGTACGGTTTCGTAGAGATCTGCACGACCGTCGCCGTCATTGTCAACGAGACGTGTAAGTTCCCCGCGCTGTGCCGCATAGAGTGATCCGTTGTGGTAGAGGAGTCCGAGTGCTTCATGCAAACCGGACGCGAACAGTGTGAATCTTGGTGTGCCTCCTTGTTGACGGTAGGGATTCTCGATAACCCAAACGTCACCACGGCGTGTGGCAACAGCGATACGGCCATCGGGTAATGTTGCAACGCCGCCGATTTCAAGAAGAATTCCTTCCGGGACAGGAACGGTATATACGTTGTAGTAGTCGTCCTCGGTCGGAACTTTTTGCTGAGCTGATACGAAGCTGACTCCGCCAAATAGAAGCAGTAGTGTAAATGTTATATGCTTGAACATAGTCGATTTCATAATTCGTTACCAGATGATTGAATACTTAAGTGTTTGCGAAAGCACGGCTACAAGTTCTTTCTTGCCGTTTGAATCCCGAACAATCGGGGTTGTTCCTGCAGCTACCCGGATATAATAATTGTGATCATCCACTGCCCAGGTACCATCGGGCAATTGTTTAATGTCGGATCCTTCGGCTAATTTGAAGTATATATTTTCAGGCTGTCCTTTCTTCACAACAATCTCTTGTGTCAGCAATCTGTTCTCATCATCGGGATATATTTTATGCTCCAGCTCAAGCCCTTCATACGCTGAAAGAAAAACAGGCCTGCCTGATGCCGCATCAATTGAATAGCCACGCCCGATGTAATTGCCTTCGGGAGCAGCTTCGGGAAACTTCGCCGACTGGTCAGCAAGTTTTGCGACAGGTTGATCTGTGAACAAATACAACGCTGCGCCCAATGGCCGGAACGAACCATCGCCACGGTCATGCCACATTGGAGTTGCATCCACAAAGCCACCTTTCCACGCGCATACGACATTTCCTGAACGCATATCATAAACGTAGTGGACACCTGCAGGGTCGCCTACACCGATCGTATGCGTGAGGCGTCGAGAACGGTCTCCTTTGAAGTCGACAAATCCGCGATGTAAACGGGGGCTGCTTCCTGGCTCAAGGTGTATCGGAGCTGTCGGATTGTCCGACGGAGGGTACGATCCGATTGCGTGCAGATTTACAGGATATGTATCTTCAGTCGCAATACTAAGTGCCAGACGCGGCGGCATCCACGATGCTGTTTTGTAGTTGATAAATTCGTAAGGATACGTTCCCGCTTTTAATTCGATCGACCCCTTGTCACTACGCCACGAATCCCCGGCAGGATTAAAGAAGAGTTCCTGGTTGTTCACGGTGAGTTTACCGGCACCAGTGTACACCGATGTCAGCGTATAACGCCCGTCAACAGGGATGGTAAGCGAACCCTTCAGGCGAAGTCCGTACAGGTTTTCAACATCAGTGACTTCAGCAGTAAGTTCCGCGTTAGTCCCCTGCAACACTGGCTTCGTTGACAGGAAATCGGAGGGACTTGAAAAGTTGCCGTGCCATACTTCATATGAGACGGGGCTTGTCTCGTACGACAATTCCTTCATCAGTTTGTAGCGCACATTTCGGAATGCCACAGGACCGTGATCACCTTGAATCACAATTGGTCCGACAGGAGTTTCGTTGTTTTCGATAGGCCCGCCTGTAGGCAGTGGGACTTCAACGTTGTCATGAATCACTACGCCATTAAGTCTCACGGTAACGAAACGCGCGTTTGCAATTTTCTTTCCGGCTTGATCAAAACGCGGGGCGCGAAATGAGATATACATCTTTTGCCATAGGCCTGGTGCTTTCGCGGCATTTGCGAGCGGGGCCTTGCCAGCGTAGGCCTTGCCTGGTTCGTTTTCCCAATTTCTGTAGATGCCGCCGATATCAGAAAACTTCGGCGTTTTGACACCCCAACTGTCGAGAAGCTGAACTTCATAACGTCCCTGCAAATAAATTCCGGAGTTGGATCCTTTGGGGAGCATTACCTCAAGTTCGAGTTCCAGGTCGCCGTGCTGCATGACGGTGATCAGTTGGTCTTTCTTCTGGTCGTCGTTAATGTTCAGCAGTATCCCGTTTCCTTGCTGGTAGGTCACCGCTTTTGGCAGTGGCGGATTCTGTTCACGGGAGCGTTTTTTCTTTTTGTTGTCTTGCGCGGGAGGCGTTTCTTCGTGATGGACATCAACCGACGGGTTCATGGTAACGTCGCCGACAATCATCCAGTTTCCGGCCTGTGGACGGAAAGCAGAAAGGTCATCAAGCGGAAGCTTTTGAAAACTGCCCTGTTGTGCCTGTGCGGTTAAAAAGCCGCACGCAAACAACAAGGCAAAACAATACTGTCTTGGCATGGGTTAATACGTTTTTAGTCAAGGCAGCCAATTTGAGAGGAAAGGGGCGGATATCCAACATAAAATCAATGAGATGGGCAGTATTTTCATTGTGTGTGCGTGCACTGAAGTGTAACACTAAATACCCGGGGACAGTCCTTTGAATGTAAACTTTGCCTATTTTGGCAACCAAAAATGCGAATGGATCTGCTAAGCACGATCAAGGAACTAGCCGGGAAATATGCGGGTGACGTTGTCGAAAGCCGGCGACACATTCACGCAAATCCCGAGCTTTCATATGAAGAACATGAAACAGCGCAATACGTTGCTGAGCGTCTTCGTGCGTATGGAATAACGAATATTCGGTCTGTCGCAAAGACCGGAGTAGTCGCAGAGATTGCTGGCGTTGAAGCGGATCACAAACTCATTGCACTTCGCGCGGACCTTGATGCGCTTCCGATAAACGAAAGCAATGACGTGTCTTACAAATCAAAAAAGCCGGGAGTGATGCATGCGTGTGGCCATGATGTTCATACGTCGAGTCTCCTTGGCACTGCACGTATACTGCATGAATTGCGCGAGCATTTCAAAGGAACGGTGCGGCTGATTTTCCAACCGGGTGAAGAGAAAAATCCCGGAGGAGCGTCGCTGGTTATTAAGGATGGCGGACTTAAAAATCCCGAGCCAGCAAGTATTATTGGTCAACATGTTTTCCCATTATTGCCGGTTGGGAAAATCGGGTTTCGCGAGGGAATGTATATGGCCAGCGCGGATGAAATATATCTCAGGGTAATAGGTAAAGGTGGTCATGGCGCGGCGCCCGAGTTGACTATCGATCCTGTTGTCATTGCATCGCATATCATTGTAGCATTGCAGCAGGTCATAAGCAGGAACGCGAGTCCCAAACAACCAACAGTGTTGACTTTCGGAAGAGTAATTGCTGATGGTGCAACGAATATTATTCCTGATGAGGTTAAGATCGCTGGCACGTTTCGTGCTCTCAACGAGCAGTGGCGGGCCGCAGGTCTCGAGAAGATAAAGAAGATGGCAGAGAGTATCGCAGAAGGAATGGGAGGCAGGTGTGAAGTAGAGATTTCACACGGCTATCCGTATCTAGAGAACAACCCTGAGGTTACGCGACGAATCCGCAACGCAGCGATCGAGTATGTAGGAGCAGAGAATGTAACCGAGCTTGATATCAGTTTGGGAGCTGAAGATTTCAGCTATTATTCGCAGGTGATCCCGGCGTCATTTTACAGGCTCGGCACGCGAAATGAGGAGAAAGGCATTACATCATATGTTCACACACCGAGTTTTGATATCGATGAAAGTGCGCTTACTATCAGTACCGGATTGATGGCGTGGATGGCAATTAAGGAACTGGAATTTGATCAATAAAACGCAGTTGCTGGAATCGTTTTTTAATTCTTGATGATGGGAACTATTCAGTGAAAGGCGTGGCGATTGGAAATTCCAACTCTTATTAGTGATTTTTCTGAATGGCATATTCAGTTTTATAATTATTTTTACAAATATGGAAGAAGCGGACCTGGTACCAAGACAGCAATATCCTGAGGTCGAGAAGCAGAAGATATTCAATGAAGAGTTTATGCCGCACATAAACTCGATGTATAACTTTGCCTATCGTCTTACGCTGGACCAGGATGATTCGAAGGATTTGCTTCAGGATACATACCTGAAAGCTTACCGGTTCATAGATTCTTTTCAGAAAGGAACTAATGCCAAGGCGTGGCTGTTTCGAATTTTGAAAAACAGTTTTATTAATGACTACCGAAAGAAGAGCAAGGAACCTTCAAAGGTAGACTATCAGGATGTTGAAACATATTACAACTCGGAGGATGTAGACCGTCAGATTACGCCTGATCTCCGCGTGGAGGCGTTGCGCGATATGATCGGCGATGAGATTTCAAATGCGTTGAACTCTTTGGATGTGGATTTCAGAACTGTAATAATATTGTGTGACCTGGAAGGATTTAAGTATGATGAGATGGCAAAAATTCTTGACATACCCATTGGAACAGTCCGGAGTCGCCTGCACAGGGCAAGGA
>JAEZDW010000363.1 GCA_023417955.1 Bacteroidota bacterium | reverse complement strand
GAAATACGCGATCTGCTAGGCGTTATCAGAACGCAGGAACTTCTTGCAGCAAGGCGGATCGATGGAGGGCGGCAGTTCTTTACCCGAGCTGTTGACTTTGGCTATTCGAAGTCGGCTGACGAGACTTTCTCAGTATGGGGGAAGGATTCGGTCTTGCACGATGTCATCAAAGTGTACAGACAATTCCAACCTGATGTAATCATTACGCGGTTTCCGCCTGATGAACGGGCAGGTCACGGTCATCATACTGCTTCGGCGATGTTGGCAATCGAAGCATTCTCAAAATCAGCCGATCCAAAAGTATTCCCCAAACAACTTGGTGCGTTATCCACCTGGCAATCCAAAAGACTGTACACCAACACAGGCAGGTGGTGGAATTCATCCATTACAGAAGACACACCCGGTGTTGTTGCCGTTGACGTTGGGGGATTTAGTCCGTTGCTCGGAACTTCGTTTTCGGAAATTGCTGCAATAAGCCGGAGTCAGCACAAGAGCCAGGGCTTTGGCAGCCGCGGAACACGGGGCCGGCAACTTGAATTCCTGGAGTACCAAAAGGGCGACAGTGCATCGCGATCGGTTTTCGATGGCGTTAACACAACATGGAGCCGCCTGTCCAACGGCGCTGCAATCGGCAGGAAGGTCGACCAGATCATCAAAAGCTTCGATGAAGAAAAGCCATATGCCATTGCACCTGCATTGCTCGAAGTAAGAAAAATGATTGCAGCACTTGCACCCTCTGTCTGGCGCGACCGCAAGCTTCAGGAGGTAGAACAGCTTATCGGGGACTGTCTCGGCCTGTATCTGGAGGTTACTGCTGATCAATATTGGGTGGCCCCAGGCGAAAAGGTAAGGCTCGCTTTTGAACTTGTTAACCGTTCTCCTGTAAAGGTTCAGGTTAATCGCATTAGCGTAGGTGCAACAGGGTTCGATTCGACCGCGGTAATAGCGTTGCAGGAAAATATTCCGATACTTTTTCAGACAGATAAAACCATCGCACCAGATGCATCCTACTCAGGACCCTACTGGTTGATGCGCCCCCATGCTACCGGCATGTTTAGTGTAACTGATCCCGAATTGATTGGTAAGCCCGAAAGCGGTCCCGCTGTGACGGCTACGTTTCAGGTGACAATTGGAGGGACCGCTTTGACGATTGCAAGACCACTCATTTACAAATGGACTGATCCTGTAAAGGGTGAACTTGACAGACCGTTTGAAATAGTTCCGCCGGTTATCGTTAACGTGAAGCAGGATGTGCTTGTATTTCCGACGCGTGAACCGCGGCAGGTAACGATGGTTGTCAAGTCGGCGAGCAGAAATCCGGTATCTGGCACATTGAAGCTCGAATTACCCGATGGTTGGCGCACTGAACCGGTTTCAATTCCCGTAAACATCAAAGCAACAGGTCAGGAGCAGTCATTTACCTTTACGGTATTCCCGTCGGAAGAAGAAATTTCTGCGGACTTGAAAGCAATAGTCGAGGTTGGCGACAAGAAGCATGATAAGGGTGTACTGGTGATCAGTTATGATCATATTCCCATTCAGACGTTGCTGCCGGATGCAGCAGCGCGTGTTGTAAGAGTTAATCTTAACGGCGTGGCTGGGCGTGTAGGTTACCTTAAGGGTGCCGGCGATGACGTACCTGCAGCGTTGCGGAATATGGGGTTCAACGTATGGGAGATGAACAACGACGAAGTTACGTACGCTAACCTCAAAGATTTGAAGGCCGTTGTGCTGGGTATCCGTGCATTTAATACAAATGAACGGCTGCCCTTTCTGATGAAAGACCTGCTGAAGTACGTGAAAGAAGGCGGTACACTGGTTGTGCAATACAACACCTCATTTGGAATGCAATCAGAATCGTTTTCACCGTTCCCGCTGCGTATTTCCCGGGATCGCGTCGCAGAAGAGGATGCTGAAGTAAGAATTATCAATCCGGATCACATCGCGCTGAACAAACCGAACAAGATAACGTCAAAGGATTTTG
This sequence comes from Bacteroidota bacterium, assembly GCA_023417955.1. Classification (GTDB taxonomy): domain Bacteria; phylum Bacteroidota; class Bacteroidia; order Cytophagales; family Cyclobacteriaceae; genus Ohtaekwangia. The sequence goes on along the minus strand of JAEZDW010000363.1, from coordinate 2,320 downwards.
ACAATTGGGTTCAGGAACGCGGCTTGTATTTCCCTGACAACTGGGATCCTGCATTTACGCCGCTCCTGTCAATGAACGACTCAAAAGAAGGTCCAAAGGAAGGTGCACTACTTGTAGCGCCGTATGGAGAAGGGTATTATGTGTACACTGGTATTTCGTTTTTCAGGCAACTCCCTGAGGGTGTGCCGGGCGCATATAAGCTCTTTGCAAATCTGGTTAGCCTCAGAAATGATCCGGAACCTGTTAAGCCCTCAGAACCAGTTGACAGCAAGAAGAAAAGGAAGAAGCAACGCTGATACTAATGGATACTGAGAACGAGGACAATATCGAAAATAAGGTACCATTGTTTGGGGCCTGGCGTCGCTGGTATGCGTTCCTGCTCGGATTTCTCGTCGTGCAGATCATTCTTTACTACCTGCTAACCAACCATTACTAAATGAACTTCCTCGACTGGATCGTTCTGCTTGGAACAATATTGACAATCGTTCTCTACGGCACCTGGCGCACCCGTAAGACCGATACGATCGAGGGATATCTCAAAGGTGACAATTCGATGAAGTGGTGGATGATCGGTGTATCGATAATGGCCACGCAGGCGAGTGCGATCACATTTTTGAGTACACCCGGGCAGGCGATCGAAGACGGAATGCGCTTTCTGCAGTTTTATTTCGGACTGCCATTGGCGATGGTGATCATTTCGGTTACCATCGTTCCGATTTACTACAGACTTAAAGTTTTTACCGCATACGAATATCTTGAATCGCGCTTCGATCTGAAGACACGCACGCTTGCGGCAGGCTTGTTCCTTATCCTTCGCGGGCTGTCAGCAGGGATAACGTTGTTTGCGCCGTCACTGGTCTTGTCGACCATTCTACACTGGCCGAATATGGTTACTACCATTCTTATCGGAACGCTGGTGATTATTTATGTCACGTCCGGCGGAACGAAAGCAGTGAGCCTGACGCAGCGACAACAGATGGCCGTGATTATGAGCGGGATGATTCTCGCTGGTGTACTTGCTTACACGATGCTGCCCGACGAAGTGTCATTTGGCAACGCCGTCGATATCGCTGGTAATTTGGGAAAGCTAAATCTTGTGAACCTGGAATTTAACCTGAGTGATCGATACAATATTTGGTCAGGACTGATTGCGGGAACGTTTTTGTTCCTTTCATATTTTGGCACCGATCAATCGCAGGTTGCGCGTTACCTCGGTGGAACGTCTGTCACGGAAAGCCGCCTGGGTCTCATGTTCAACGGTATGTTGAAAATCCCCATGCAGTTTATCATTCTCTTCATCGGCGTAATGGTATTTGTGTTTTATCTGTTCAACCAACCCCCGGTTTTTTACAACAAGGTATTGCTTGAGCGCGCTTATGAGTCAGGGCAGGGGGCGGCTCTTGATTCTCTTGACGCTGCCTATCAGGCCGTGTATGACGAGAAACGTGCAGAGGTGGACAATCTCGTAAACTAAATCAAACAGGACGATGAAAATGGCATAGCCCGTCAACGGGCCGCGGTGTTGGCGCTGGAGCAGCAGGAACGGGGAATTCGCGATGCAGTAAAACAGAAAATTGCTACAGCGCTACCTGATGCGAAAACACAGGACCGTGACTACATCTTCCTGAATTTTGTCTTGAATAGTCTGCCGCACGGTATCATCGGTTTGCTTTTGGCGGTGATGTTCTCAGCAGCCATGGCTTCAATGGCGGGAGAACTTAACGCGCTGGCGTCGACGACATCAGTTGATATTTATAAACGATCGATACGTCCTGATGCAGAACCAGTTCATTACCTGCGCGTCTCAAGAATTATTACGGTTATGTGGGCAGTAGTAGCGATGGTTTTCGCCATGCTTGCAAGTTTCGCTGAAAACCTCATCCAGTTTGTTAACATAGTGGGGTCGCTGTTCTATGGGACTATTCTGGGGATCTTCCTCACAGCATTCTATCTCAAAAGAGTTGGGGGTACTGCAGTATTTTGGGCGGCGATCATCAGCGAGTGCATCGTCATTTACTGCTACAGGGAAACGGACATCGCGTATCTCCTGTTTAACATCATCGGATGTGTCGGCGTGATGTTGATATCATCTGTTTTCCAGTTGTTCCTGCGTCGAAATTCACCGGCCTGAGGCTTTGGTGCCAGGAACCGTTTCATCCTTTCCACACTTGCGAAACCGGGCGATGAATACAAGCATACATTTGCCTGCCATTTGACGTGTAGCATGTTCGTTGTTACACCGGGGCGCTGGTATAACAATTTCATGCGTCCCTGTATCACAACTTAAGATTTTTTAAAATGCGTTGGGCAGGAAGACAGG
>JAEZDW010000299.1 GCA_023417955.1 Bacteroidota bacterium | reverse complement strand
AATTATTACGACGCCGTAAATAAGTTTCGACCAAAGGTGATCACTGAGAATATCAACCTTGGTGTCGGGAAGACCTATTCACGGACAAATCACAGCCTGACGCTGTCACACCTCATGGACATGGGTGTATTTAAGTTTGTTAACATTCAGTACGCTGAGCTGTTTTCGGACTCTAATCTCCTGAAAGCGGATATATTCCTTACGCCGATGAAACAAAAGTCGATGCGCGCTGAGTTTCGGGCAGTATCCAAATCAAATAGTTTTGTCGGTCCCGGCCTGGAGATAACGCATACCAACAGAAATCTTTTTGGCGGCGCGGAGTTGTTTGAATTAAAAGTCAATAGTTCGTACGAGGTGCAGGTTGGTCAGCGAATAGCCGGGCCGTTAAATTCCCTTGAGTTTGGGGTAGAAGCCGGACTTACAGTTCCAAGGTTCATGTTCCCGATCAAAATTGATTACTCTTCCCGGAAGTATCTTCCCAAAACGGATTTCCGACTTGGGTACGACCTTCAAAACCGTGTTGGTTATTTCAGGTTAAACTCGTTCAACGCATCAGCAGGATACACCTGGCGGGAGACGGAGGCGAAATCGCATCAGTTGTATCCGGTGGAAATCGTGTACGTGCAGACGGGCAGTCGGTCACCTGAATTTGATGACGCGCTCGCGCAAAACCCTTTTCTTGCCCAGTCTTTTGAAAACCAGTTCATACTTGGATCCCGGTATACGTACACGTTGAACAATCAGCTTGCAGCCGACATTCTTAATCAATTCCAGGAAAAAAAGTTTAAGACCCATAGCATTTTCTTTAGTGGAACGATCCAGCTCGCGGGAAATTTATTGAACATGATTCAGGATTTCGCGCATAAGAATGAGACTGGTGCATTTGAACTTTTCGGGATGCCGTATTCGCAATTTGTCCGGGGTGACATCGACTTCCGGCATTACTGGCAACTGGACAAACACAACAAACTTGCAAGCCGTCTTATACTTGGTACAGGCTACGCCTTCGGCAACAGTAATGTAATGCCATATGTGCGACAGTTTTCAATAGGTGGTTCCAATAGCATTCGTGCGTTTCCGGCGAGGTCGCTTGGACCAGGTACCTATTACATCGGCGACCAGGTAAACGATGAGGAAACGGGAAGACCAATATTCATCGATCAACGCGCGGATATTAAACTTGAAGGAAACGTAGAATTGCGGTTTGATATCGTGAAAGCATTCAAGGGAGCTGTTTTTGTCGACGCCGGGAATATCTGGAGCTTTAATGAGGACTCACGCCCGGGCGGAAAGTTCGATTGGGATCATTTCTATGACGAGATTGCAGTAGGTACCGGGCTGGGTTTCCGTTTTGATTTTGATTTTTTTGTCCTTCGCTTCGATGTGGCGTTCCCGGTGAGGAAGCCATTCCTTCCAGAAGGAAATCGTTGGGTGTTTGATGAGATTGATCCCGGTAGCAGAGAGTGGAGGCGAAACAACCTCATTTTTAATATAGCGATAGGCTATCCATTCTGATCGCAGCAGCATCATCGTCAATCGGTACAAGAATTTTACTTCCGCCTTATATGGAAATAAGTGCTGTATCGGGATTGGCGGGCCTTTCACACGAAGAGGTGCTGCAACTTGACCGGAATTATCTTGAGTCCGCCAGGAAGGCGAAGCTTCAATACGTAACCGACACCATTGACGGCATCGCGAGAATTAAGAAGGGCAGTGGTTTTGCTTATTATTTCAGGGCGAAATTGGTGCGCAGTGGTGACGACATCGATCGCATAAAGAAGCTGGCTATTCCTCCTGCGTGGACCAGGGTGTGGATATGTCCTTTTTCGAATGGTCATATTCAGGCGACGGGCTACGATGTACGCGGGCGAAAACAATATCGTTATCATCAATCATGGAGTGCTGTCAGGAGTGAAACCAAATTTCATCGCCTCTATGAGTTCGGTAAGGCTCTTCCGTCGTTAAGGAAGACAGTCGAAAAGGATATGACCGAGAAAGGACTTACGCGAACACGGGTTATTGCCACCATCGTAAGTCTGATGGAACGTACATACATCCGTATCGGTAATGAGGATTATAACAAGCTTTATGGATCACATGGCATAACAACTCTTCTGGATAACCATGTCCGTATCGAAGGTAATAAGTTGCGTTTCTCCTTTACGGGCAAGAAAGGCAAGGGTCAGAATGTAACACTAAGGAATGCACGACTTGCGCGAATTGTTCGCCAATGTCGGGACATTCCGGGAAAGGTTTTGTTTCAGTATTTCGATGATGAGGGGCAGCGACAGCCGGTGGATTCGGGCATGGTAAACGAATATATCAAAGAGGCTAGTAGCGGAGACTTTACGGCAAAGGATTTTCGGACATGGGCAGGTTCGTTAAACTTGTTGCGTTCGTTATGCCTTGTGGGTAACGCCGAAAGTAAGGAGGAATGCAAGAAGAACATAGTCTATGCACTCGATGAAGTCAGTCGCAAGCTGGGAAACACGCGCGCAGTATGCAGAAAGTATTATGTGCATCCCGGCCTGATAGAGCTGTACGAAACGAATGCATTATCCCGTTATCTGAAAGAACTGGGCGCGATCGAAGAACCTGATGAGAAAGCAGACCTTACTTCTGATGAGAAAGCAGACCTTACTTCTGATGAGAAGGTCTTCATGCGCATACTGAAAGCGTTGCACAAGTAGCTATTGCTCTAGTTAAGCGATGAGCCCGTTGATATAAAGCTGAAATTCTCCAGTGTCTCTGCTGCTACAGCGGATACTAAAGGCCAGTCTTCATTGGTTGCGGATTTTACATCCTTAAGAATCTCAATAAGCTCTGATCTGTTTTTGAGAAGCGCTTCGCGACGGCGACTAAGTTCGTTTGATTCCGATGCAAGCTGATCCAGCTTTTTCAGATTGTTGTCGACATTGCGAAGAATAAATGTCAATCCTTCTTTTAACCGACGTTTTTCCGTTTCGATATCGCGACGTTCCTTCTGAATTGTTTGAGCTGTTTCTTTTGTAGGTTCACAACTAAACAGAGAAACAACAAGCATGAAAATCAGAAAGAGGACCAGGAGTGTCCGTACTCTGTCTGCGAAATTTCCGCGTATTGACCGATCCATAACTTTTACGGTTTAGGTTTCCGATGTATGATTATGCGGGGTTTATGAATCTTTTTTCGAGTTATCTAAAACTCCCTGTAGTAATTGTGAAAACCCCGTACCCGAACACCGGGAAAATAGCGGCCAAATAGGCGGCGTTAAGTGTAGAATTTAATACTCAAAGCACGGGACGCAAAGGCGTGACTTTGGTTTACTGGCTGGCACAGCTTTTCTCTAAGACCATGTATGTTTTACTTAAATTAATTAGTTATGCTTCGCTGGACTATAATCTTCCTGGTAGTTGCAATTATCGCGGCTATCTTTGGTTTTGGTGGAATTGCGGCGGGTGCTGCTGGAATAGCAAAAGTCCTGTTCTTCCTGTTTTTGATACTATTTGTAATATCACTAATAACAGGAATGGCTCGACGCCCGTAGTAGTCTCCAGATTACATCAAAAGAAAGGTCTGCCTCGAAATGGCGGACCTTTTTCTTTTTAGTCAGCCCTCCCGTTGCACGCCACGAATGGCATTACATTTTCAATTTTCGCCTGTAAAAGGTCAAGACATGAGAACACCGAGACGAGACTGGTTGTTGATCGTGATCATTTGTGTCTTTGCAGGTTGCAGGAATGATTCGGGTAAGAAGGATATTCAGAGTCTCAACAAAGAAAAATTCTCTTCCCGTGAAAAAAGGGATGAAGCGACATTCCTCGTGGACGTGATTGACAAATCACACGCGCTTCTTCAGCTAGGCTCGGTAGGTGAAGAACATTTGCCTGATTCCGCACAACGAAAGCTCGCGCACGAATTCGTCGAACGTCACAGAAAGGTGACCCTTCGCCTGAAGACATATGCGGAAAGTATGGACATCACAATTCCGTTATCCGGTCAACTTGATCCTTCGCGGAGTCTTGAACGTTTTCCAAGCATGTCGCCGGAGAAACTAAATGATGTCTGGAGTACACAGGTTATAAAACTTAACACAGGACTCCTGAATGACCTCCGTGATTTTCGAAACGAAGCATCCGATTCGCTCAGGGTTCTTCTCGACACAACGACATATTTGATGACCCGGAATAACGCGTTGTTGGATACGCTTCAAAACCAATAGAACATTACTAACTCAACAAGATAATTATGAATAGTCAATCGAACCCGAACATCAAGGTCCCTTATATGCGGGATCTGACTCAGTATCTCAACAAGCTTGTTCATGAAGGATATGACAAGAACTTCAAAGCAGAAGAAGACGGATTGTGCTGCCTTGAAACGGAGAAGGTCTATCGGCCCCAGGACATACACATCGTCAACTTCTTTCGGTTCGAAGGAATTTCAGATCCGTCAGATAATTCCATACTGTATGCAATAGAAGCAACGGATGGTGCTAAAGGGACTTTGATCGATGCATACGGTGCGTATTCCGATGCAAATGTCGAAAGGTTCATGAAGAAGGTAAAAATCGAGGAACGCGAATAATTTCGGGGAGAGTTGCGATTCTGGAGGGTACTGAAGAAGGCAGGAGTAGACTTCATCGAGGATAAGGGGATGAAGCTAAGCGCGTCATTGTCGTACTACACGATTTTCTCCATCGGTCCAGTGCTGATCATCATGATTTCCCTTGCCGGGCTATTTTATGGTCGGGAGGCTGTTGAAGGGAAAATTTACTATCAGTTGAATGGAATCATCGGCAGTAATGCTGCGCTGCAGATCCAGGAAATTATCAAAAATATTGAGCATTCACAATTGAGTGCTTCAGGAGCCATACTGGGTATCGCAATCTTGCTTGTTGGTGCTACGGGAGTGTTCACGGAAATTCAGGATTCAATCAACTACATATGGTCGGTGAAGGCGAAGCCTCAGAAAGGATGGCTAAAACTGGTCATTAATCGCGTAATCAGCTTTTCGCTGATTATCAGTTTTGGTTTTATCCTGCTGGTTAGTCTTATCGTTCATGCCCTTGTCGATCTATTGTATGACAAGATTATCAATCTTTTCGACGAGGCCACCGTTTATATTTTCCAGGCGATCAATTACGTTTTTCTGTTTGTAATCATAAGTACCCTTTTCGCGATTATTTTCAAAGTTCTGCCGGATGCCCGAATCAACTGGCGCGATTCCTTCGTCGGCGCTGCGTTCACGGCTGCGTTATTTATAATCGGAAAATATCTTATTGGATTATACATAACAAACTCTAACGTGGGT
>JAEZDW010000304.1 GCA_023417955.1 Bacteroidota bacterium | reverse complement strand
GAATAGCAGATATAACGTGGCAAGAACGCTTTCCAGGCGCGAGGGAAGTTCGTGTGGCTCGGGAAAATCAAGTGAGATGTTTTCGTTCCTTAATTTTTCCCGTGCACGAAAAAGGCGCTTGTTTGCTGTTTCCTTGCTGATAAGAAAGGCATTGGCAATTTCGTCGATGCCAAATCCACAAAGAAGTCGCAATGCCAGACCGGATTGTGCTTCCGCAGGCAATGAAGGATGGCAAATGGCAAACATCATTTTAAGTTGACTGTCTTCGATTTCTGCATCAACCTGGCTCATATCAGGCCACCACGTTTCGTTTGCTGTTAACAGCCATTGCTCCGAGACCTTGTCGCGGAATATCGCTTCCCTGCCCAGATAGTTCTTAGCCTTGTTCTTTGCAACAGTGTACAACCACGCCGATGGATTCTCCGGAATGCCCTTGTACGGCCAGGTATATAAAGCTGTTGCGAACGTGTCACTGGCGATGTCTTCTGCAAGCGCGACGTTGTCCAGCCCGAAACGCCGGCAGAGCACAGCAACGATCTTGCTGTACTCCGTCCGGAATAAATGCGGGATGAGGACTCGCGAATCCATCGTTCAAAATCAATGTGTGCCGTCACCGCGCGCAATCACGCGTACCTCTACCGTGTTGCCTTCGCCCAATAGAACAGGGCTGCCTTTGGCAAATTCAACAGCCTCATCCACAGACTCCGCCTTGACGATGATATATCCGCCAATGGTTTCCTTGATATCCCCGTACGGACCATTTGTTACGACCCCGCCGTGACCAACGACGCGAGCGTTATCAAAAGGCAGGCCGTCGCCAGCGACGAATTTGTTTTTCGCACGGATGGTTCCGATCCAGTCCATCGTTTGCTTCATCCAGATTTCCATTTGCTCCGGTGATGCAACCTTCTGGCCGTCCTGATGACGAAAAATCAACATGTACTCTCTCATAATTGTTTAAATTTTTTATCGTTTGATATGTTGACAATCGGAATTCAGGAAATTGGACATCAGCTGCAAAGATTTTTTAGAAAAATAGAAGCCACACGATCAAAGCAGCCGGTACGACGAAAAGTCCACTCATCGGAAGCGCCAGAAACAATGAGCGAAGGTGAAAATAAACATCCCGCCAGCCCTTTGCATTTTCTGTGCCTGAGATAGGAGGATTGGCCGGGTCGATAAGTAACATAGCACCCAAATCAATAGCTATAAAATCCCAGATGTGCACGATGGCCCAGATACAATAAATATGAACCAGTATTCCTATAAATGATGTGATCTCCTGCGTTGTCACCAGATAGATGCATGAGATAACGGACAATCCTGGAAGAATCCCCAAATAGATGGGTAGCAATAGCCATCGGGTTAGGAAGATTTCGCGTTTTGTTTTTGGTGCCGCGAGGCGCACGATATCCTGAGGGAGGCTGTGTAGCCATAGCCTTGGCCTGCGCGTAAAACTTATGATAATAAATACGCTGAATGGAATACAGATTGCCAGGCCGTGTAGCAGACTTGTAGTCAATGGTGCCATAGTGGTACACGTCAAGATAGCTAAATTTGATGCTACTAAAAAGACGTGCGTGGATGGCAATGCTCAGTAAGACCTTATCCTTGCTTGTCCATTTTATCAAGGCATTTTGCAAGGCTGTCGTGCCAGTGGGGAGGAGTAACGCCAAAGGTCTCTGCGATTTTTCGTTTGCTTAGAAGGCTGAACTTCGGGCGCGTCGCTTTTGTCTTGTATTCCGATGTTCGAATGGGTTTCAATTTGCAAGGGAGACCGTAGTACCGGATGATGAAGTGAGCGAAATCATACCATGAGATCACACCTTCATTCGAATAATGATAGATGCCGGGTACGTCTTTGTTTCCGTTAAAGACTGCGTCGAGCATTGCCATTATTGCGCCAGCAAGGTCGTACGCGTAAGTCGGAGTGCCGATCTGGTCTGCAACTACGCTTAACTCATCCCGCTGTCTCGCAAGATTTGCGATAGTCTTTACGAAGTTTTTCCCATGAACAGAATACACCCACGCAGTTCGAATGATGTACGCGTCAGGAAGTATAGAAGTCACATATTCCTCGCCTTTGAGCTTTGACTCTCCATACACCGAGACCGGGTTTGGGCGCTCGTTTTCATCGATAGGCTGATTGGATTCTCCATCGAAGACGTAATCCGTCGAGATATGAATCATGCGAATTTTTCTGGCGCGACACAATTCTGCGAGCGTTTTTACCGCATCAGCGTTTACCAGATAGGCCAGGTCGCGCTGGTCTTCGGCGAGATCAACCGCAGTATATGCCGCGCAATTGATGACGGCGTCAATGGGGTGGGTTTCGAAAAAATCCGTCACTGCCTCGCGCTTCGTCAGATCCAGGTCGTCAACATCGACAAAGTGAAAATTAAAACCCGGCCAGGAGGGACTTATGTCCCTGAGTTCACTTCCAAGTTGACCCCGGCCTCCGGTTACAAGCAGATTGATCTTTTCTTTTTTCATCCGGCGATGTTGTTTGTCGCGCAAAATAGTCAAAAGCAAATGATCGCGTAAGGCATAGAAAACACATTAGGCAAAATGATGCTGTTTTTTTTCCACAGTAACCGCTGATTTTTCCGTTGTAAGCGGTTTCCTTAACAGTCGCCGCGCGGTATGGTTTTTTACCGGGTGACAGAAATCACCGCTGTTCTCTTATGTCTTTTCAAACAAATCACTGCTTATGAATCAGATGATCACCCTCAACCACCGGCTTGCTGCCCTTGACCGCGAAATTAAAGTGGGAATAATCGGAATCGGTTCTATTGGAAAAGGATTAGTGTTTCAGTGCTACCATACACGTGGTATCCAACCCGTAGCTATCGCCGACATCCATATCAAAAAGGCTATTGATTGTGCCGAGTGGTTAAAACTGGATTATGAAGTCGTGGATTCCGTTTCTGATCTCAATCGCGTAATCGGAAAAGGTAAGGTAGCGGTAACAGATAACGGCGAACTGATTGCTTCGAGTGAAATGCCCGACGTGTTAATCGAGTCCTCGAACGCCGTCTATCAGGGGGCAGTTCATGCAATCAAAGCAATACGAAGTCATCAGCACGTAGTAATGATGAACTATGAAGCTGAAATGATGTATGGACCATACCTGCTTGACCTTGCACGTCAGGAAGGAGTCGTGTATACCTGTGCTGATGTAGATCAACCTACCGTTATTAAGAAACTGATCGATGAGATTACGCTTTGGGGTTTTGACCTCGTGATGGCAGGCAATATCAAAGGATTTCACGACCGTTACACGAACCCGACGAAGATAGCACCTGAGGCAGATAAGCGCCTTCTTGATCACAAAATGTGTTCTTCCTATACCGATGGAACTAAGCTCTGTGTGGAAATGGCGGTACTGGCTAACGGAATAGATGGAATGACAGCGATCCCGGGAATGTACGGCCACCGCATACCGCATATCCACGATATTTTTAAGCACTATGATTTTGAAAAACTGTGGAACGGGAAAAACCCCTTAGTCGACTACGTTGTTGGCGCATACCCTAAAGGTGGCGTTTTCGTGATCGGACATACCCATCAGAAATTCCAGCAATGGACGATGGAGTGGTTTCCCCCGGATATGGGTCCCGGGCCTTTTTATGTTTTTTATCGGCCCTTCCACCTGGGTCACATTGAGGCAATGGAATGTGTCGCGCAGGCGTTCTTATTCGGGACTGCACGCCTTCAGCCCGCATTTGGCATGAAGACTAACGTTTTCACCTATGCAAAAAAAGATCTCAAAGCGGGAGAGGCGCTGGATGGAATGGGCGGCTACAATTCCTATGGATTTATTGAGAATCTTGCCGATCAGCAAGCTCCAGGTCTTCCGATTCTCCTTAATGACAATCTGAAACTAAAACGCGACGTGAAGCAGGATGAATGTATTACGCTGAACGACGTCGATTTTGATCCATCGGATCCTGCGTTCAGGTTGTACTTTGAAGCACTTAAGTTTGGCCGTCCCGTTGAAAATATGGTGGAACCAGATCTGGGATCTGTCAAAACAGAAGGGGATAAAACGCGCGTAGAAGAAACTATGTAGGTTCTTGCCTTACCTGCAACGGCCCCGCCATCATTGGGGGGCTTTTTTTATGTTCGATATTCGAATAAAAAAAGAGAGTATTGTTAAAGCAACTCTTCGTCGCGTTGACAGAAAGTCTTCCCGGAGTACCGGTCAGTAGCTCACGCTATCCCCAAAGGGAAAATTCTGCTTACGTCGAAAATATAAACTGCTTTTACAATACTCTCAAACTCATCATCGATGTTCGCACATTCGCGGACGGAGGATGTTGTTATTTATTCTCCTGATTGCGTTCCTCAGTCGATTCAGTCTTTTCACTTGACTCGTCACCTTCACGTCTTTCCGGAGAGCCACTTTCTTGTCGCGAATTCCGACTTCCTTCGCTCTGATCACTCATGTCGGGCTGATTGCGTGCACCTGCGCCGGTGCCGAAGTTTCCACCGGCGTTTTCTCCGATTTGGTCTTCGTTAGGATTATCTTTCGCTTTTCCCTGTACATTGCTTTGTCCCTGACCTGTCGGTTGGGACTGTTGTCCGCGCGATTCGCGTTCGTCGCGTTCCGGGTTATTCTTTTCGTTCTTCATATGCATTAATTTTACTTATCAATGGAAATTTAGATACCTGCAACGATTGCGCTATACGAGGAAGGCCATTCCCGAATTCCAGGACAGGCGGGTTTTTGGAATGAAATAACAGTAGGAAAAGCTTCCCCATTCTTTGATTAAAGATGGTACCCTCAGAATTTGTTATTTCCAGGATGATAGAGCGGCATTTAAAACCTTTTGCCCTCTCCACATCAACCGGCCAAATCCGTTGATAAATCTGGTGAAAACCATCAGGACCCATAAGATATGTTGCAGGGTCAAAAGCTGGACTCCTCAGGCAACTAAATTACGTCCGGCTGTGTCAAACAGGTGTTGCCCTATACCTTTAAACCATGGCCAAATCCACTCTTACCTTCGCATTACTCGTCGCTTTCTTCTTTCCTCGAGGTGCCACAACGCAAAGCCTTAGCGCGATCAGTGGCCAGGCAGGAGCCTTTGTCTACTTTTCAGAACCTGCCGATCTTGATCACATCCGCGGAAATCTGGATTATTCCATCAATGATGAAGAAAGCCTGAGCATTGGCTCGGTTCTGTCATCGGGATTTGGTGGAATCTCACTTGAATTTGCCTCTAAGAACGGCAGGTTCGTTTATGCCTCCGGTTTGAAGTATTCCCGCGTCAGTGGAAAATTGAGCATGGACGACCTTTATTGGTTTAATACACCCTATTTCTTTTTTCGCTTTCGTGAATCGGGACTGGTTACCGAATACGTGACTTTAAGAAAGGTGATTCAGCATACGGATTTTCTTGGAATACCCCTTGAGGTTCGGTGGTTCCTGTTCGGTGGCCGGCGCGTGCGATTTTATATCAAGGGCGCAGCTGAGGTCAACTACAAAATTGCAACGGGAACCGAAATTGATTTCTATGAGCCCGCCATGTCAAAATACAAGAAACAGGTTGAGGCAGAATTACGTGAAGTCGCTGATGTTCATGGCGTTCTTTCCCTTGCCGGCGGAATCCGTTTTGGTAAGCCGGATGCGATCTTGTTTGGTTTTGAGTTTGCAGGACCCGCTGCTTTTGTTTCGGCTGACGCGGCCGGAATTGTTCGCCCGACAGTAGGTACCGGGTTCCTTTTTAGTGTTCTGATTCCAGTTAATCGCTAGTGTATGAAGACAACCCTTCTCTTTGCAGTAGTGCTGACAATCTTACTTACAGGTTGCACACGCGAAACAGAATTGCAGCGCACGATCTTTATTGAAGATCCCAATGCGCCAGGGCTCCCGCAATATTCCGAATGGGGATACAATACGTTTGGTGCATACTTTGACAGGTTGCCGTTCGTGTCAACAATCGACTATGTACCTGCGCGTTTTATCGTCGATCAGGGAGCGGCGACCTTCCAGCTTGAAGGTGTTCGTAATGAATCTTCATTCGGTACATACGGAGAAAGGTTCGTGCTCTCATTCACAATTCCGGAAATGGATCTCCTGGATTATGACGATCTGATCGCGCTTCATGGAATTACTTACGACCTAAAAAACATTGATGTGTTCCTTACGATTGATGGAATTCCTGAACTCATGACAGTTTCAGAAGGTATGTTGAAGTTTCAGCGCGCACAGCATCTTTGGGTCGACGGTAAACCAACGCAGGTAATACTGTCAGGATATTTTGAATTGCAGGGAATGGCGGGTGGTCGGGCTGTAAGTATTCAGCAGGGTCGCTTTGATGTGGGTATTATGCCGGGGAACTTCTTTTTGATGTAAAGCAGGTTTCAGGAAGAAATACCTGCATAACGACTTCGTCTCTTCGAGCAATTTCTAATTTGGGAATTTATAGTATTATTTTTATTTCTGCTGCAATCGGCGTACTAACTTCTATGCTTCGTCGACATAAAGTCGGGTCGAAGCCGACTTCTGCATAGGGTTTAAGAGGGGTTGATCCAGGGTTGATCCGCCTTTGGGGGTCTGTAGCTGGATCAACCCTGGATTATCCCTGGATCA
>JAEZDW010000213.1 GCA_023417955.1 Bacteroidota bacterium | reverse complement strand
GGGACTGAACAATTACCATATGTACGGTGTTTCTTACCTGGTATTAAATCTTGGGGATTAGATAGCATAGAACAGACAAAATACTTTACATTTACACTTATCAACTCACTTTATATTATATGGAGGCTAAATTTTCCAACCGGGTGAAAGAAGTGATTTCACTGAGCCGGGAAGAAGCGTTAAGACTGGGGCACGACTACATCGGCACCGAACATCTTATTCTCGGCATGATCCGGGAAGGAGAAGGTGTAGCCGTCGGCGTGCTCAAGAAACTTGGCGTACCCCTGGATGAGTTGCGTACTGAAATTGAAAAGATTTCAAAAGGCACGGCAACTCATCAGATAAAGAACCTGGCGAACATTCCTCTGACCAAAGCGTCGGAGAAAGTTCTGAAGATCACTTACCTGGAAGCAAAGATATTCAAGGCGCAATTGATTGGCACCGAGCACCTGCTCCTGTCGATACTGCGCGATCAGGATAACCTGGGAACTCAGATCCTGAACAAGTTTGATGTGAACTACGAGACCGTTAAGGAAATGCTCGAGTATCAGAACGAAGGCCCGATGGCTTCATCGGATACTGACGATCCGGACGACGACTCTTCAAAAATCTTTGGCGGTGCAGGCGCCGGCAAAGAGAAGAAGGGTACCGAAAAGTCGCGCACGCCTGTGCTTGATAACTTCGGTCGTGATCTCACCCGCCTCGCGGAAGATAATAAACTCGATCCTATCGTTGGTCGTGAAAAAGAAATCGAACGCGTTGCTCAGATCCTTTCGCGACGTAAGAAAAACAACCCGATCCTTATTGGTGAACCGGGTGTGGGTAAGACGGCAATTGCCGAAGGCCTCGCACTTCGTATCATCCAGAAAAAGGTTTCACGCGTGCTGTTTGGCAAGCGCGTCGTTACCCTTGACCTCGCTTCCCTGGTAGCCGGTACCAAATACCGCGGCCAGTTCGAAGAACGGATGAAAGCAGTAATGAATGAATTGGAGAAATCTCCGGATGTGATCCTTTTCATTGATGAGCTTCATACAATCGTAGGTGCCGGTGGTGCGTCAGGTTCACTCGATGCCTCAAACATGTTCAAGCCTGCTCTCGCAAGAGGCGAGATCCAATGCATTGGTGCAACGACACTTGATGAGTATCGTCAGTATATCGAAAAAGACGGCGCCCTCGCAAGACGTTTCCAAATGGTTATGGTTGACTCGACCACACCGGAGGAAACAATTCAGATCCTCGAAAACATCAAGGAAAAATACGAAGATCATCACCACGTGATTTACACGAAGGAGGCGATCGAAGCATGTGTGAAACTTTCCGATCGTTACATCAGCGACCGGTACCTTCCGGATAAAGCTATCGACGTTCTCGATGAAGCCGGAGCACGCGTGCACATCAATAACATTCACGTTCCTGAAGAAATCGTCAAGCTTGAAGAAGCAATCGAGGATGTGAAGAAGGAAAAGAACCGCGTTGTCAAGAGCCAGAAGTACGAAGAGGCTGCACAGCTTCGCGATCGCGAGAAGAAACTTATCGAACAACTCGATATAGCCAAAGCGAAATGGGAAGAAAAGACGCGTACCGAGAAGTACACGGTTAATGAAGATAACGTAGCCGACGTCATCGCAATGATGACAGGCATCCCGACAAAGCGTATCGCTCAGAAAGAAAGCAACAAGCTGCTGAATATGGGCGAAGAACTGAGTGGCAAAGTGATCGGTCAGGAAGAAGCGATCAGGAAACTTGTAAAAGCTATTCAGCGCACACGCGTCGGCTTGAAGGATCCGAAGAAGCCAATTGGCTCATTCATATTCCTTGGTCCGACCGGTGTTGGTAAAACTGAGCTTGCCAAAGTTCTTGCAACGTACCTGTTCGACAAAGACGACGCGCTGGTTCGTATCGACATGAGCGAGTACATGGAGAAGTTCTCTGTGTCACGCCTCGTAGGTGCCCCTCCGGGTTACGTGGGGTACGAAGAAGGTGGTCAGCTTACCGAGAAGGTGAGAAGGAAGCCATACTCTGTGGTGTTGCTCGATGAAATCGAAAAAGCTCACCCGGATGTATTTAATATCCTGCTCCAGGTTCTCGACGATGGTATCCTTACTGATGGTTTGGGAAGACGTGTCGATTTCCGGAATACGATCATCATCATGACATCGAACATCGGTGTACGTGATCTGAAAGATTTCGGAACAGGAATCGGCTTCGCTACTTCAGCGAAACGCGAGAATGAAGAAGAGCACATGAAGGCTACGATTCAGAATGCGTTGAAGCGTGCCTTCAGCCCCGAATTCCTTAACCGTCTTGATGACGTGATCGTGTTTAACTCACTGCAGCGCGAACACATTCACAAGATCATCGACATCACACTCAAGAAACTCTTCGATCGGATTATCCAGCTTGGTTATAACGTTGAGCTTACGGACAAAGCGAAAGACTTCCTTGCAGAGAAAGGTTATGATCACCAGTTTGGAGCAAGGCCGTTGAATCGCGCGATTCAGAAGTATCTTGAAGATCCGGTGGCGGAGGAAATCCTGAAAGGTGAAGTTGAAGAGGGGGGTACAATTTCCGCCGACTACGACGGCAAGGGCGATGTACTTACGATCAAGGTGAAGAAAACGAAATCATCTTCATCAAAGGAAAAGAAGAGTGAGTAACATTCTTTGAATAAAACAGAAAAGGCCCCGATCGGGGCCTTTTTTAATTTTAATAGCTTCCGAAGAATTTTCGTGTGAACCACTCCAGGGAGATGAACGCTATCGCCAGCCAAAAGACCCATTTCAGGTTAACGAGGTTGTTATAGGTTTCTTCTGAATGAATGATATTCGTCGCTTCTTTGCTGATCAGGTCGCTATGCAGGCTTGAAAGATTCGATGAAGGGTAAAATTGCCCGCCGGTCTTGGCTGCCAGTTTTCTTAATAAATCAAAATCGGCGGTGAGGTTTTGCAGTTCGGTCTGCCTGGTTACAACTGCAAACTCGCCCCGTACCTCTTCCGTTGCGCCGTTAATAAGGGTTGATGAACGGTAACGGTATACGCCTTCGTCAAGACCGCCAATCTGGTAGCGGTTATTACCCGGGCTGGTCACGTAGCTGTAATTCCGTGTTTGCCCTGATTCGTGGCGTACCTCAATCTTTATTTCGTTTCCGTAAACCGGTTCGAAGATGTCGTTGTACACCTGACTTTCAAAAATTACAGGCTCTGTTTCCGAAAAGTCCTGTCGAACAGGATAGCTCTTAAACTTGCGCTTGTCGTCGGTTGTACTCAGGTACTGGATAAGTTTGTTGAACAACTCATCAAAACCCGCAGTTTTCTCCGTGCGGTCATATTCATTGAGCCGCCAGCGCCAGAGTCCTTCGCCAAACATCAGTCCGATGCGGCGATTATCGAAATTGTCCACAGCAAGCAGAGGTTTGTCAGTTGCCACGCTTCCGACTTTCTGGAAAAGCAGTGGCGTAGCCGAACCACGAACACCGATTTTACCGAAGTGAACAGATACCGGCGGGAAGCCCTGAAACACCGTCGTCGCTTCCGGACTTAACGTAAAGTTGCTGAACGACGCGTTGACAACGGGCGTCACCTGATCGAATTCGCGTGACTGCGATTCAATGCGTACAGGCATATCGTTTTGCGTCAGCAGCCTCATGTCTGTCTGTTGCCCTGTAATAAAAAGCAGCGACGCCCTGGTCTTAAGGAACTGCTGGAAAATCGGAGTCGTCCTGCCACGCAGGTCAGGTGCCTGATGGAAGATCACAAGATCTATTTTGTCGGGTTGAACCGCTTTCAGATCGTCTTCACGAAGGCCTGGTATGTGCAGCAGAAATTCGTAGTTTGAATTCTGATCAATGACTTCGCGAAGTGGTTTTATATCAGGGTGCGGCGCCGGTGCTACCAAAAGAATTTTCTTTTTACCTTCGACCACTTCGACGAAAATCGATGTTCTGTTATTGCGTGTATTGCTTTCACCCTGTTGTTCGTCGATCCGGATATCAAGTTTCTGGATCCCCTGCTCATCAGCCGAAGGAGTAAAGTCAAATGTCAGTAGCGAGTTGTCCCCGGTGTTTTTTGTTTCCTGTGCAATGATCTTTCCTTTATGTGATAGTGATAAATTCACGGGCCTGTTTGCAAAATTCTTCGCCTGCACTTCAACCCGTACCGGGAATTTGTTGCCCTGATAAGCAATACGGTTATACGATACGTTCCGAATCGAAAGATCGGTTCGTTGCACCGAGTCCCCGAGTCCAACGGGGTAGATGGGGAAGTTGTAGTTGCGGTAAAGGGGTGACAAACCCGATGTATATATTCCATCGGTCGCAAACACAACGCCGCTGACGTTTCGGCCTTCGTTCCGTTGAATAATATTTCTGAGCGCGGAATGCAGGTCGGAGTTGTCGCCTTCAAATGTCAAGTCTTCGATTTCTTCACCACGGAGGTTTACGGATTTGACGTCAAATCCTTTTTCGGCAAGATCATTAGCCAGTTGTTTCAATTCTTCATTGAACCGCGTCAGCGTCGTCGAGTCAGTGGTATGTGCTACCGATGAGGAGTTATCTTTTAGGATCACCATCACCGGCTTTTCGAAGTAGTTTGATATTTGCCGAACCACAGGGCCGAGAAGCAGGAACATCAGCAAAAAGAGGAGCACAAAACGGACGCCAAACAACACGTGATTCCATGTTTTTGGCCATGGGCTCTTCGCGTTGTAAAGCAGGAAAGCAATGCCTGCAGCGAGCGCCGCACAGACGATCACAAACCAGGGCGAGCTGTCCAGTAATATGCGTTGGTGTTCCATGTGTATCCCTAAAGTATGCTAACGAACCGGCCTGTGAAACCTTTTTTACGTCAATATCCGTATTTCTCCTTCCAAAGGGCGCGCAGATATCGACGCAGTTCTTCTTCACGGGGATTTTTACCGGGATCGAAAAACTTTGTTCCGCTGATCTGTTCGGGTAAAAACTCCTGGTGCGCGAAATTATTCTCGTAGTCGTGGGAATATTTATACCCCTTGCCGTAGTTCAAATCCTTCATCAGACGGGTTGGTGCATTACGTATAGCCAGTGGCACGGGCAAATCACCCGTACGATGCACAGCCTGAATCGCGTTCTCAATGGCCATATAACTTGCGTTACTCTTGGGTGAGCTCGCAAGGTAGACGGCGCACTGTGCCAGAATGATACGTGCTTCGGGATAACCAATAATATTTACCGCCTGAAATGTATTCGTTGCCATAATGAGCGCGGTAGGGTTTGCATTTCCGATATCCTCGGACGCGAGGATCACCATCCGGCGCGCAATAAACTTCACGTCTTCGCCGCCTTCTACCATCCTGGCAAGGTAATACACGGCTGCGTTTGGATCGCTGCCCCGTATCGACTTGATAAAAGCCGAGATGATATCGTAATGTTGTTCGCCACTCTTGTCGTATATGGCGATATGTTTCTGCGCCAACTGAATTACAAGATCGTTTGTAATCTCAACGTCCCCCGTGGTTGCATTGGCAATAAGTTCAACAAGGTTAAGCAACTTTCTGCCGTCGCCGCCACTGATAGACAGCAATGCCTGGTGCTCCTTCACGGTGATGTTGCGGTCTTTCAGGTAATGATCAAGTGCCTGATGAACGAGTGAGAGTAACTTCTCCTCGGATAACGGTTTCAGTGTGTAAACCTGGCATCTTGAAAGCAAGGCAGAGTTTACCTCAAACGAAGGATTCTCGGTGGTTGCGCCAATCAGTGTGATGGTTCCTTTTTCAACGGCGCCCAGCAATGCATCCTGCTGTGATTTGTTGAAACGATGGATTTCATCAATGAACAGGATCGACCGTGGTGAGTGTTTTGCTTTTTCAATCACTTCACGCACGTCCTTTACGCCGGCACTAACTGCACTTAACGTGTAGAACGGTTTCTTCGCTTCGTGCGCGATTATATTGGCAATAGTCGTCTTGCCGACACCTGGCGGTCCCCACAAAATCATCGAAGGGATGTTGCCCAGTGAAAGCGCTTTGCGGATCACACCATTTGGTCCGGTCAGGTGTTCCTGACCAACCAACTGATCCAGTGTTGTCGGCCGCATTCTCTCCGCCAGTGGTGTCTCAATCGGGCTCAGCACAGTTTCAATTTAAAGGAATAGCAATGATAACGCGAGGTTAACCAAAAGCGCAACAACAACAAGAGAAGAAAATGCAATAAAGAATGTTCCGTATTTCAGAATTGTTTTCCACCACGGCTGGTTATACATCTTTCGCATAGCCAGCAGCATGTAGATAAGTATCCAGAAACCGATAATCCAGCTTATATTTTTGCCTCCGGGCAGTTGATCAATCAACAGCATGATAGATCCCGCCAGGAAGAAAAAGTTATAGTAGTAAATGGAAAACACCAGGTGCTCGGAATAGTAAAAGTCGCGCCGTACGTACAGCAGCTTTAACAACAGGGCAAACAGCGGAAGAAGTATGAAAAATATCTTTGGCACGTTGGCTCTGAAGCTACCGAGAAAGTCACTGTTGAACTCTTTGCCTTTTCCCTTATAGCGTTCATTGAGACGAATCTCGCGTTCGCGGACCTTTCGCATCCAGAAGCCATCGCGCTCTTCAGGCGGCAACGTGTTTTGTATGCTGTCGTATTGAGCCAATGTGGCAAATCCGGCAATCGAACTATCGAACACTTCCATGGAGAAAGTATCGGAATTCTGGCCGCTGTATGTTACAACCTCTCGTTTCTTGACATCGGTATCCGGAAGAACATTGAGGAGGAAGAAGTAAACAAAGCTTATAAACACATACATCCGCGCAGGATGATAGTATCGTTCGCGCTTGCCTGCATTGTATTCGATGGCAAGTTTTCCAGGTCGGAAAAGCAGGTATTTGCCGGTAACGAGGAACTTGGATTCAAAACTCAGGAAAGACGAAAGAAAGTTGGAAAGCAGCTCACGAATGCTTTGCCGCGGACCAACGCGTTTTTGCCCGCAATGCGGGCAGTATACGTCAGTGAGAACTGTGTCACAATTCAGGCATCGTTCCACAGACTCCTGACTTACCGCGGGAGACTCCACCAAAGGTTCTGTTGTTGTACCGTTAGATTGTTCCTGACTCATTGACGAAAGGTCAATTTACGGAAACCGGCGAATTATTTCAGGTATTGATTAATGCGATCAATCAGCGACGCGTACTCGACGGGCTTTGCGAAATAGTCATCAAAACCCTGGTTTAGCAGTTCATCTTCATCTTCCGGAAAGGAATAAGAGGTAATGGCGATGACTGGAACGGTAGCGTAGTGGGGCTGGGATTTGATTTTATGGAGCGTCTCGGTTCCGTTCATTTTGTCTTTGCCAAGATTCACATCCATAAGGATGATGTCAAAAATGTCTTCAGTGATTTTTTGGAGGCAGGATTCGCCATCCTCGACATGTGTGACTAAAAACTCGAGGCCGAGGAGCTTTCGCATGAGCACAGCATGCACGAGATCGTCTTCAACGAGAAGAACTTTTTTCATAACGGGTAGAGCGCAAGTAAGCGATTTGATGCAGCCAACGCGAAAATCGGGCCGGCTGCGTAACCCGGGAAAACTAGGTGTAATTTTTTTACCCGCCTAACGACCGGGCTTACTAATCGAAGAATTTGTTCTTTTTCGATCAAATAAATGGCGTGGCACACCCCTTAATACCATGAACTACCATTCCCGGTTCGAAAAATGAGCCCGGAAATTTGTTTTGTAGCCATGTTCATCTATTTTTGCAGTCCCGTTACGCACTGGAAGGAACTTCGGGAGCAAGCTCAGAGTTATAATAGGCGTAACATTGAATTGAAACCAAGCCTGAAGTAGTCAGGTAGAGACAAAATATATCGCGGGGTGGAGCAGTTGGTAGCTCGTTGGGCTCATAACCCAAAGGTCACAAGTTCGAGTCTTGTCCCCGC
>JAEZDW010000196.1 GCA_023417955.1 Bacteroidota bacterium | reverse complement strand
CGATACGGTTGTTGAAGCTGAAAAAATCAAAGCCAGACAAAAAAGTAGGATTAGTCTGTTGTTCATTGGCTTTACGGTTTTAAAAATCAAAATAAAAGTACAAAAACTTTTTGGAATTTCCGTTGCCTGCTTTAATCGAGGCTTCCAACCATCTTTTCGGGCCGTACCCATTCGTCGAATTGTTCGGATGTAAGTAATCCCAGTTCGATCGCAGCTTCACGCAAAGTCTTATTTTCCTTATGTGCTTTTTTGGCAATTTTCGCGGCATTCTCGTAGCCAATGTGCGTGTTAAGCGATGTAACAAGCATGAGCGAATTTTCAAGATGCTGCCGGATTACCGGTTCATTAGGTTCAATGCCGGCCGCGCATTTTTCGGTAAAAGAGACACATGCATCGCCCAGTAACCTTGCTGATTGCAATACATTTGCGGCTATCACAGGCTTGAAGACATTCAACTCAAAGTGCCCGGTGGCCCCACCGACCGAAACAGCAACATCATTTCCAATTACCTGAGCACATACCATGGTTAATGCTTCAGGTTGAGTCGGGTTGACTTTCCCGGGCATAATTGATGAACCGGGTTCATTGTCAGGAATGATGATTTCACCGATGCCGCATCGCGGGCCTGAGCTCAGCATACGAATGTCGTTGGCAACTTTCATCAGCGAGACCGCGGCGCGTTTTAATGCACCCGACAATTCCACCATTGCGTCATGTGCCGCAAGGGCTTCAAACTTATTCGGAGCAGTCACGAATGGATATCCGGTAAGTTCTGCGATCTTTTTCGCAACCAGTACATCGTAACCTTTGGGTGTATTAAGCCCGGTTCCAACAGCTGTTCCGCCGAGAGCGAGTTCGCGCACTGCTTCGAGTGCATTGTTGATTGCGCGCATGCTGTTATCGATTTGCTGGACGTACCCGGAAAACTCCTGACCCAGCGTGAGTGGAGTTGCGTCCATAAAATGTGTTCGGCCGGTCTTCACTATCGTCCTGAACGTTTCAGCTTTTGAAGCAAGTGTGTCGCGCAGTAGTTTCATGCCTGGCAGCGTCACTTCAACGACCTGCTTATACGCCGCGATGTGCATGGCAGTCGGGAAGGTATCATTCGACGACTGCGACTTATTGACGTCGTCGTTTGGATGAAGCGCTTTCTTCTCATCGGCCAGACTTCCGCCCTGGAGAACATGACCGCGGTAAGCAACGACTTCGTTTACGTTCATGTTGCTTTGCGTACCCGACCCTGTTTGCCAGATGACAAGCGGAAATTCCGAATCGTGTTTTCCTTCGAGAATCTCATCGCATACGGAACCAATGAGGTCCTTTTTTTCCGCGGACAGAACACCCAGTTCGTGATTCGCCTGTGCGGCTGCTTTTTTCAAATAGGCGAACGCGTAAATGATTTCCTTTGGCATACTCCCCTCAGGCCCGATCTTAAAGTTATTTCGCGAGCGCTCGGTTTGCGCGCCCCAGTACTTGTCGGCCGGGACTTTCACCTCACCCATGGTGTCTTTTTCGATTCGGTATTTCATAGTGATAAGATTTTCGGCCTCAAAAATAGGAAACGGAAGAAGAAAAATGCCGGCTCGCCCGGCATTTCAGAATTTTTTTAACAGATCGTCAACAGATTCTCGTCACTCCCCTCGGAAATATTTGTCCTCGTCGAAGGACTCGTCTTCTTCAATTGGTTTTGGTTTGGTTCCGATCTCGAGAATCTTGAATTCCGTACGCCTGTTTTTCTGACGACCTTCCGGATTGTCGGTTCCGTCGGGGTTTGTATTGCGGGCAATTGGCCGCTCTTCACCATAACCCTTTGCAATAAGGCGGTCCGGAGAAATTCCGCGCTGCACCAGGTATTGTACAGCAGACTCAGCACGGCGTTGTGAAAGCCGCATATTGTAATCGTTGTCGTCGATACTATCCGTATGCGAAGCAAGTTCAATCTTGATTTCAGGGTTGTCTACCAGAAGCTGCACCAGTTTATCAAGTTCCTTTGCTGCAGATGGTTGAATATCCCATTTGTTGAATTGATAGTAGATGTTCTCAAGAACAAAAATCTTGTTAAGCTCTTTCTTGTCGAGTACTACCATTGTGTCGAGGGTAACGTTGGTGATCAGGTCTTTGACCGATCGCGGGTCGACAGATTTTCCGACAGTTGTGTATTCAAGTCTTTCAACCAGGTAGCCGTCTGTCTCTGCCACAAGACTGTACTGCTCGTTCTCGTAAACACGGAAGAGAAACTTGCCATCATTGCCTGTCACGTAATCCTGCATGAGTTCTCCATTTCCATCGTGCAGTGAAACGCGGGTGTTTGGTAACACCTGAAGCGCGTCGTTATCACCCTTCGAATAAGTAATCCCCTGGAGGTAATAATTGATTACACGCAAGTCGGGATCTTCATTTACGAATGTGTAGATATCATCATCGCCTTTGCCGCCTTCACGATTCGAAGTGAAGAAACCGCGATCGGGTCTGAAAAGGAAGATCCCGAAGTCGTCAGCGGGGCTGTTCATGGGCTGACCAAGATTTTCAATTGTCGTCTTACCAGCAACGCGGCGATATACGAAAAGGTCCAGTCCGCCATAACCCGGATGTCCGTCGGACGCGAAATATAATCTGCCGTCGTCTGCGATGTAGGGAAAGAGTTCATTTCCCGGGGTGTTGATCACCGGCCCGAGGTTTCGGATTCGTGAAAAGCGTCCGCGCGAATCCATGACGGCACTATAGATATCGGTTCCGCCATAGCCGCTGTTTTCCTTGCCACGGCCGCGCCGATTTGATGCAAAGTAGAGTGTCCGTCCATCCGGTGCGAAACACGGTGATGAATCCCATGCGTTAGGGTCATTAAGTCCCGGGGCAGGAACGGGTTCACTCCATTGACCATTGCGAAAGCGCGAAATAAAAAGATCGACATCCTCAGTCGCATTTACGCCTTTCCTTTTGCGTGTGTTACCCTTGGCGAAAATCATGATTCTTCCGTCCGGCGAGAATGTGACGCATCCGTCATTGACTCCTGCGGTGTTTATTCCGTCCGGTAACGGCGCCATGGTATTTATTTCAACATTCGCACCGCGCGATGCGACCTTATAGAGACTTGTGAACGGAGTTCCGGTTGCCTCGTATATCTTTTCGTTGCCCCGTGAAGACGTGAAATACAGTTCGTTGTTATGAAAAACAGGGGAGTATTCGCTTGCAGGGGAGTTTAGCGATTCGAGGTTCTTGACGCGATAGAAATTCTCCTTTTCGTCAAGTTGTGCCAGGTACTGAAGACCGGAAACCTCTGAGCTGGCGCGCTCTTTCAATGCCGCGTTATCAGTTTCACTGATCAGTTTGTTCAAGACCTTTTCGGCCTCAGCATATTTACTGTTTGCCTTTAATGATTGTGCATAGTAGAACTGCACGGAATCACTATCTATGCCTTTCCCACCTGCTTTTGCGTAGAACTGTTCGGCCTGCTTAACGCGATTTGAAAGGCGGTAGGATTCTGCGACGAAGAAATTAGCCTTACCGTTATTTGGGTTAGAAGAGAGAACTTTCTGATAAAGATCGATCGATGATTGATACTTGCCGAGGAGGTAAGCCCGCTGAGCTTTTTTTTCGACTCCGCAGGAGCTGAATAAGATGAGAATAACGAACGCAGATAGAGAGAACCTCATAACGAATTGAATTCAGTTTAAAGCTACTAAATATTATGCGTTTTTCACGATGGCCTTTTCACTGAAAAATCGTTTCAACCATGTTTCTTCCGCCGGAGCGGGCCACCTTTCACGAAGTTCACTCAACGTCTGGATCGTGTTGTCAAAAAGCAGTGTCCGCGACGCTATCTCTCCCGCCTTAATGTGCTCTTTTAACTTCGCCACCGGAACCGTCACAAGACCGCCTTCCTTAAACAGTGCAATCCTGGTTCTGTCGAGCAGGTCAACTCCGATTTCGGCACTGAGTTGCTTCATTACACGGACTGATGTGTCGATGGAGCAACCACTTGTCTCATCACCGGCAGCGAGTACGATCAACTGATCATAAAAAATCTTGAACGATGCCGGTAACGGGGATCCGTGAACTTCCCAGTTTTCACTGAACGCACGAAGGTGGGTGCTTATTGTATTGATCTCTGTGCCATTGAGTTGCCGGGCTGACTGATAGATCCATATTCGCGATGTCGCCGGAAGTTGTTCAAAGGATACAAACATGATTTCTGTGTTGTGTGTTTTATAAACCCTTCGCTTCTGCGATAAGTTCAGCGATGTCTTTCACCTTAACGTCGGCCTCGCGTTCTTTTGCTTTCACGCCATCGCTCATCATCGTCATACAGAAGGGGCAGGCTACTGCAATAGTTGTTGCGCCGGTGGCAAGTGCTTCCTCAGTGCGTTCAACGTTTATGTCTTTGAAGCCCTTTTCCGGTTCCTTAAACATCTGTGCTCCGCCGGCACCGCAGCATAAGCCGGTGGTCCGACACCTTTTCATTTCGACCAGGTCGGCGTCCAAAGCTTCGACTATGTGCCGCGGAGCTTCGTATACGTTATTCGCTCGTCCGAGAAAACAGGAGTCATGATACGTGATCTTCTTCCCGGAAAAAGCACCGCCTTCGACTTTAAGTTTCCCTTCGTCAATGAGCTGGCTCAGGAGTTCTGAATGATGCAGCACTTCATACTTTCCGCCGAGGTCGGGATACTCATTCCTGATCGTATTAAAGCAGTGCGGACACGCGGTTACAATACGCGTAACGTTGTAACCGTTGAGGATCTGAATATTATTCATCGCCTGCATTTGAAACAGAAACTCGTTGCCGGCGCGTCGCGCGGGATCGCCTGTGCATGTCTCTTCGGTACCCAGTACTGCAAATTTGATTTCAAGTGCAGTTAAAATCTTGGCGAATGCGACTGTTACGCGCTTGTAACGGTCGTCGTAGGAACCAGCGCAACCTACCCAAAACAGGATTTCCGGTACCTCATTGCTGGCGGCCATTTCCGCCATTGTTCTTATTTTCATACTAGTTGTATTCTGATTAAGTATTGCTTGCCCAGTTGAAGCGGTCGCTTGGTGCGAATTTCCAGGGTGCGAAGTTGGTTTCAACGTTCTGGAACATCGCATTCCAGGCAGCAGGTGACCCGGATTCCTCCATGGCAACATAGCGGCGAAGTTCCATGATCGTTTCAAGCGGATTTATCAGTACAGGACAAGCTTCGACGCACGCATTACAGCTGGTACATGCATTGATCTCTTCGCGTGTGATATAGTTGTCGAGCAAACTCTTTCCATCGGCAAGTCCCTGACCGCCTTTGGCAATGCTCGCGCCAACTTCTTCCAATCTGTCCCGGGTGTCCATGATGATCTTGCGCGGTGATAGTTTCTTGCCGGTGATGTTGGCCGGACATTCGGCTGTGCACCGTCCGCATTCCGTGCACGAGTATGCAGCGAGCAAAATATTCCAGTTGAGATCGTTCACATCTTTTGCGCCAAAGCGACCTGGTTCAGCAGGTGGTTCCCCGTTCGTGTCTGTTAGCCCGAGCATTGTCCGGACTTCGTTAGTTACAACCGGCATATTTACCATGTGGCCTTTTTGTTCAAGGCGGGCATAGTAGGTATTGGGGAATGCGAGAAAAATGTGCAAGTGTTTTGAATAGGTAATGTAGACGGCAAAACCAAGTATTCCGATAATATGAAACCACCAGGCGAATCGTTCGACAACGATTAATGTCGGAACCGGCACGGAGTCGAACAAGGGCACAAGCAGGGAGCTGAAATAGAGTTTACCAGTAGCCGTATAGTGAGACTGGGTTGATTGAAGAATCTGATCAGCGGCATTCATGGTAAGGATCGCGAACATGAGCAGAATTTCTGTCACGAGAATCAGGTTGGCGTCGAGGCGTGGCCATTGTTTCATTTCGGGAGTCCAGAAACGATGAAGCTTTAGTACGTTCCGGCGAATCAGGAAAACGACGCAGGATAGCAGAACGGCAACAGCGAGAAACTCAAAGATGTTCATGAGGACGGTGTAGAAACCGCCAAGGAATGGAGCAAAAATCCGGTGCGAACCGGTGATTCCATCCACAACAAATTCGAGCACTTCTATGTTGATTACCAGAAATCCGACGTACACGAACAGGTGCAGGATTGCCGGAATCGGGCGCTTGAACATTTTCTTCTGACCAAAGGCAACAAGCAACACGTTTTTCCATCGCTCTCCCTTCCGGTCGTTCAATACGTTGTTCCTGCCGAGGCGCAATGTGGACAGGATACGACGGGCTCTGATTACGACGAAAACAACGGCGGTTACGAGAACCAGCAAAAATGCGACTTGCTCAATCATGGCCTAAAGTTTATTTCTTTCCTGAAAAAACCAATAATTCGTCAAAGATTGTTCGAAAGAGGTTCATTCGTTTGAAATTAAGCGAAAGGCGGAATTTCTCAGAGACCTGCCGCTGAAGAAAGTGCAGCCAGGCTTTGCATGGAATGTAAATTTCTATACTTTTGTGCCCCTGTCAAGCAAGGAAACCAATTCAGGGTGATGTAGCTCAGTTGGTAGAGCAAAGGACTGAAAATCCTTGTGTCGGCGGTTCGATTCCGTCCATCACCACAAGCCTCGTCATCGGGGCTTTTTTTGTTTCGGCAGATGAGGGGTTTGAAACATCGGGTTTTGGTAATACTTTATTTAATTTTGGATTAATTACCTCCCTTGAACCTGTTCAGCGAATCGTTTGCGCGTCCTGTATATGTCTTCATCGCCCAATGGGTCCTCGGATTCATTCTGTTTTTCGTATTCAGGCATTTCAGCAAGTTGTACCGCAGGCGCTTTCTGTTTACATGGGGCCTCAGCTGGTTGTACTTCTCACTTTTCATGCTGTCTCAGGTGTTCATGTCATTCCTCGGGAACGTCAACGCCTTTGGCCGGATTCCGATTAACGTACTGTCCCAACTGACCTGTTTTCTTCAGGTAATCATGATTCTTCGCGGAATTCATGAGATGGTCTCTGAAAAGGCGCTCAACAGAAGAAGATTCAGGCAACTGCTTATACTTTTCCTGATCATCGCGGTGGCCACAGTCGTCTTTTACAATGAACGCCCATCCGATGCGTTGCAGCGCAACCTCCTTCGTCTTGGCAGTCGCACACTTATAACCGGCCTCGGGTTTCTGATCACCGGATTTGTGGTTTGGTTCCATCCGAAGTTCTCCAAAGGGTTCGGCCAAAAACTACTTGCCGCTTCGTGCTTTATCTACAGTTTCTACCAGTTGTACTTTTTCATGGTATTGATTCTTGACGCCGTGGATATCCAGGTTGCATGGCCGGAGTTTTATGGCGTTGCGGATATCCTTCTCGTTGCGCTGATCGGCATGAGTATGGTGATGTGGCTGCTTGAAGACGAGAGACTCCGACTTGAGAAGGCACATTACGAACTTGACCGTTTTCTCTACAGCACATCCCACGATCTGCGTGCACCGATAGCATCCATCATGGGCCTAACGTATCTGGGGAAACTTGAATTCGTCGAAGAAAAGGCGCGCATGTTCATGGGGCTGATCGAGGAACGCATTCAAAAACTCGACAATGTTATTTCCGATATTCTGAGTCTCTCCCGCACAAAAAAGTTCGAGTTGAAACCGGAACCATTAAACCTGAAGGATCTCCTTGATGAGGTGGTCATGGACATTAAGTTTAATCCCAACGCCTCAGCCATTTCATTGAAATATGAACCCTCCCCGGAGCACGTTTTCGTGTGCGATTACAGTCAGATGAAAATTGTGCTTCGAAACCTTTTGGGGAACGCAGTAAAATATCACAACACTGACCAGCCCGACCCCTGGATCAAGGTAACATTCCAGCGTTTTGAGGACTTCGTTGAAATATCGGTCATCGACAATGGCCCGGGTATACCCGAAGAAAGCCTGCCAAAAATATTTGAGATGTTTTTCCGTGCCTCGGAATCCGTGGAAGGAACCGGGCTTGGTTTGTACATTGTCAAGGAGGCGCTACAGCGTGTGAAGGGTTCGATCAGCGTCGCGTCAGCTGAAGGTCAGGGCAGTGCCTTTACGGTGCAGATTGAAGACGCCTGATGTTACTTGTAGTGCTTAAGCCGTACGATTTCGTCCTTTCGAAGGTGTCGCCACTCGCCACGCGGCAGCTCTTTTTTATCGAGGCCTGCATAAACAGTGCGGTCGAGCTTGATGACTTCGTATTCCAGCGTTTCAAAGATGCGACGGACTACACGGTTCCAGCCGATGTGTATCTCAAGTCCAACGGTACGGCCATCGGGTGAAACGACTGCAACGTCGTCGACCATTGCGCGGCCCTCTTCGAGCATTACCCCTTCGCGGATTTTTTCGAGGTCAGCGTGTGCCAGCGGCCGATCCAACTCAACTTTGTAGATCTTCTTTACATTATACGACGGGTGCATGAGCTTGTCAGCGAGATCGCCATCGTTCGTGAGAAGCAGTAACCCTGTTGTATTTCGGTCAAGACGTCCGACGGGATAAATGCGTTCCTTTATTTTGCCGCCAATTAAACTCATGACGGTCTTCCGTTCTTCAGGGTCGCGTGTTGTGGTTAGGTATCCTTTCGGTTTGTTTAACAGGATATATACGGGTTTCTCGGCGCGGAGTACTTTGCTTTCGTGACGAACTTCATCACCCGGATTTACTTTGTAACCGAGTTCTGTAATGGTGACTCCGTTAACGGAGATGAGTCCCATCTTTATGAGTTCGTCGGCTTCACGTCTCGAGCAGACACCACTGTTTGCGATGTAGCGGTTCAGGCGGATTTTTTCGGTTTGTGCAGGAGCTTCTTCAAACGAGTCAGGGGTCTTCCTGTCTCTGGCAGGGCGTTTTCCCTGAAAAGACTCTGATTTTTTTCTGCCGCGACGGTCATCCCTGTCTTCAAAAGCGCGACCCCCGAACTTTGATGTGCGTGGCTTCGAAGAATATTGTTTTCCTCGTTCGTTGCTTTGTTCTGATCTTGATGACCTGCTACTACCAGTACCAGATGATTTTCTCTGGCGGCTCTGCCCGAAATTGCGTTCGTCGCTTTGGCTGGAAGATCGCGTGCGGCTGTCAGAATTCCTGCTGTCGTTGTCGTCAAAATCACGACGTCCGAATCTTGATGTGCCCGACTTCGGAGAATATTTTTTTCCGCGTTCGTTGCTTTGTTCTGATCTTGATGACCTGCTACTGCTACCAGTACCAGATGATTTTCTCTGGCGGCTCTGCCCGAAATCGCGTTCGTCACTTTGTTTGGAGAATCGCGCCCGGCTACCAGAATTCCTGCTGTCGTTGTCGTCAAAATCACGACTTCCGAACTTTGAATTGCGCGGCTTCGCGGAATATTTTTTTCCTCGTTCGCTGCTCTGTTCTGATCTTGATGACCTGCTGGTGCCACCTGTACCAGAAGATTTTCTCTGGCGGCTTTGTCCAAAATTGCGTTCGTCGCTTTGGCTGGAAGATCGCGCGCGGCTACCAGAATTCCTGGTGTCGTCAGCACGTCCCCTCCTCTCACGAGAGCTGGAAGATCCTGTTCCTTGTGAGCGGGTTTGCTTAAATGATTTGCCGGATTTGTTTGTTGAGGTTCGGCGGGAACCTGAGGACCTAGGCTTTGGCATCGGGTTCGGTTAAATCGCTTCCATGTTCTAAGGATGCATCGGAACCGTTATGAGTCGATCCGTTTTCGGGTTGTTGGGTTCCTGAAAACGGTTCTTCCTGAGAATCGACCACGTCGTTTTCCGTGGTGCTTTCCACGTCGCTTTCCGTTGGGCTGACCACTTCACTCCCGGTAGAGTTCTGGATTTCGTTTTCGTCAGCAGCCTCAGCGGGTTGTTCATTAACGTCACTCTCAGGCGACGTGTCGGCGTTCTGGCCGATTGTGTTCGTATCGTTTACTTCCTTCGGAACCGGAAGTTCAGTCAGATCATTGATGCCAAAATACTCCATGAACTTTACGGTTGTTCCGTAAAGCATAGGGCGTCCGATAGTCTCAGCTTTGCCGGTGATTTCAATCAGTCCTTTGTCGAGAAGTTTTTGAACAGCGTAGTCACAGTTAACGCCGCGAATATTCTCGAGTTCGGTTTTCGATACCGGTTGCTTGTAAGCAATTATCGAGAGCGTTTCCATTGCTGAAGTGGAAAGGCGTTTTTTCGATTGCTGTTTCAGAAGTATTCCGATGCTGGCCTGGTATGCAGGCTTTGTCAGGAATTGATAACCGCCGGAACTTTTGAACAATTGAAATGCGAATTCCTCAGCAGAATATTTTTCTTCCAATCGCTGTATAGCGCCCTGGATGTCTTCCTCAGGTACGTCAGCATTAAACATCTCCGAAAGACAAGATTTGATATCGGCAATCTTGATCGGGCTCGGAGAGCAGAAGATCAGGGCTTCAATATGGTTCTGAAGAAAATCCAATACGATTGAGAATTGAAAGTTGACTTAATCCTGCTGCATCATTTTCGCCTCGATAGACTGCGTCGTATGAGGCACGGCGATCAGGCGCTCCTTCGGGATGAGTTTGCCGGTCACTGAGCAGATGCCATACGTACCATTCTTGATACGAACCAATGCATTCTCAAGATTGGTAATATATTTCTGCTGTCGTGCAGCCAGCTGGCTCAAATTTTCCTTTTCGGCAGTTTCAGCTCCGTCTTCGAGAACCTTCGTATTGCCGCCGGATGTAGCATCAGTTCCTTCGTCATTATTCCGGTTCAGTGTGTCTTTGAGTATCTTGTACTCTTCACGCGCTTTGTCAAGCTTACGCAAGATCAGCGATTCGAATTCCTTAAGTTCCTCTTCAGAGTAGCGCGATCTCTCATCAGTTGATGAAGACGCCTTGGCTGGTTTGTGTGCAATAGGTCTTTGATTCGGCACTGGAAAAATGTTTAATTGTGGAGGTACCGGCCGCGGTGTAGGCGGCGTTACGGTAACCGTTTCCTCTTTTACCTTCGCAACCTTCTTCGGCGCAGGTGCGGGCTTCGGGGCAGGCTTTGAAACCACCTTCTCTGCTACCGGCTTTGTGACCGGTTTTTGAGGCGTAGTTTTTTTGACTTTGGCTTTCGCTGGTGCTGCCTTTTTGCCAGCTGATTTTTTTGACACAACTTTTTTCGTCACGGCCTTTTTCTTCGCAACCTTAGGTGCCGCTTTCTTTTTAGCGGGCTTTTTAGCAGGAGCTTTCTTCGCTTTTGCGGGAGTGCTCTTCTTTGCCTTTGCTGCGGGCTTTTTCTTCGCAGCCTTCTTCGCTGCTTTTGCCGGTGACTTCTTGTTCTTAGCCATACGGATAGTCGCTTTAGTAAAAGATGCGCAAAATTAGGCGGTCGCCCACGAAATCAAAAACTATTGAAGAATTTATTCAACAATCG
>JAEZDW010000156.1 GCA_023417955.1 Bacteroidota bacterium | reverse complement strand
ATATTTTGTATTTATTTGTCTTCACGTACTAAAAAAACCTTATTTCTCAGGTAATGATTTGGCGCAAATGGCTCTTTTGGACTCTTTTCCTCCACGCATTCGCTTCCGGGGCTCAAAACCTTACTTATAATGGTTTCCCTTCGCTGAATTGGCCGGTGCTTTATTCAGTCAAATACAAGCCGGGAACCGGCGGGAACGACGAAGTCAAAATCCCTGTCTTTAATGACAAGCTCCGCGCTCTGGAAGGCAAGTCGATCGTCCTGCCCGGGTATATGGTTCCTGCCGCGAACGGCCTGAAAGTGCAGGAGTTCATGTTATCCTCGCTGCCCTTGAATGCCTGCTTTTTTTGCGGCGTCGGTGGTCCCGAGACCGTGGTCCTCGTCAAACTGAAACGAGCGGAATCTTTTTATGACAAGCCCATCGAAGTGAGAGGAATACTACGTCTGCTGCCCGACGATCCGGATGGCCTTATTTACGTCCTTGATCACAGCGAAGTCCTGGGCGAAATTGACTTCTGATTAACAGGAAGTGCTGCCATAATTCCGGGAGTGAAAATATAAGCGGAATGATGCTTAGACCTCAGCACGCACCCGACAAGACCTGAATTCCAAAAATTTCTCTGCTAAGCTCTGCGATTCTGCGGCTCTGCTTTGATGTATTCGATGCATTGCCAATAAATTCATACATCGGTTTGAAATATCCGTCAAAGGACCGAATTTGATCATCCGATAACTCATTAACCGGGAAGCTATGCCATTCTTGTTTGATTCATTCCGTGGATGGAGTACCTATGCCGACGAGCACAAGGTGCAACTGTGGGAGGTAGTGCTTGAATATGAGGTGGCTCAAAAAGGTACCTCAGAAGAAGATATCTGGAATGGCCTTGCCCATGCATGGGAAGTAATGCGCGATGCTGTGAAGACTGGTCTTGAGGAGCAGACCGTATCCCGCTCGGGAATGATTAACAATGGTGCGAAGCGCGTTTACAACTACCCTACTATTGTTCTATCCAGGGAATTTCAACAGCTAATAGCCCGGGCGTTGGCTGCAAAGGAAGTCAATAGTTGTATGGGAAAAGTTGTGGCGGCACCGACAGCAGGAGCAAGTGGTATCATGCCGGGGGTACTTTGCACGCTGCAGGAAATTCATAACATACCTGATGACGATATTTTGAAAGCCATGCTCATTTCTGCCGGCGTGGCCCTTATTATGGAACAAAAGGCATCTATTGCCGGAGCTGTTGGTGGTTGTCAGGCAGAAACGGGCACTGCAGCCGCAATGGGATCAGCTGCTATCACGTGGTGTCTCGGCGGCGACACGACGACTGTTTTCAATGCGATCGCGATCACAGTTCAGTGTATGCTGGGATTGGTTTGCGACCCCGTAGCCGGATTGGTTGAAGTCCCCTGCGTGGTTCGTAACGCAAGTGCTGCAGCTATAGCCAACAGTTCAGCGCAAATTGCACTCGCCGGCGTAGATAGTGTTATACCTGTCGATGAAGTCGTGGAGGCCATGGGCGAAATAGGAGCAAGTATGGAAAGCCGTTACAAAGAGACTGCGCTTGGTGGCCTGGCTGCTACGCCTACCGGGCAGGCTATCGCAAAACGCGTACTTATTCACGATATCGAAGTTCTTCCCGACCCGGAGGCCGAGGGGTGATGCAGGCTTTTCATCCCTATATAACGTTTGATGGTAATTGTGAGGAAGCTCTTAATTTTTATGCACGTTGTCTGAATGGCAAAATCGTTTACATCCAGTATTATGATGAAGCAGCTGCCTTTGGGAGCGAAGCCTTTCGTTCGAAGGTCATGCACAGCGAGTTTAAGGCGGGCCCTGTTCATTTCATGGCCTGCGACCGCTCTATCAATCAGCATGTTCACTACGGAACCAATCTGACGCTGTATATTTCATTCGACACGACAGATAAACTGAACGATATTTTCGAAAAGCTGTCGAACGGTGGTAAAGTGCAACTTGCTCCGGAGGAAACAATTTACGGATCAACGGTTGGGGTACTCACAGATCCATTTGGCATTCATTGGATGCTGGTGCACAATGTATAGACCCGATTCAGCGCATAAAATCGGGAAAGACTTCATTGCCAAAAAAGTATACCACAATCGTAAAGATGACCGACCATACCGAGGCGCTGACAAACATGTAAAAGATCAGCTTATTCCGCGGTGATCCAAAACTAACCGCAAGCAACGTCCCGCCTATTGGCGTAAGTAACAATGGCGTTAATGCGGCCACACCCAGCAAACCGTACCTGCGCCATATCCATATATATTTCCGGTTACGTTCGGTAAACCGTTTTGCGTTAAAGAATCGTCGCAGAAGACGTTGCCGGATAAAATCGCCGAAAAACGTAAACACCAGCACGACGGTCATCATGGAAAAAACGGTAATCAGAATAGTGACGATGATGTTCAACCCGGCTGCGTAGCCACCCAGCGGCCCGAAGATGAATTTAAGCATCGCCGAAAAATACACCGTCACAACACGCCATAAAATATCCCACATGACTCACTCCTTTACGACGTCTTCTCACCGAAACTCAAATCGCCGGCGTCTCCAAGGCCGGGAACAATGTAGAACTTATCATTTAGCGACTCATCAACGGCGGCCATCCACAAATTGAAGGGTATGTCAAGTCCGGTAAGGAAATCACTGACTCGTGTTACCCCTTCTGGTGCTGCAATTACCGATGCTACGTCTATTCGCGCCGGCGTTCCCTTTTTCATGATATTCTTAACCGAGGATACCAAAGATTCTCCTGTCGCGAGCATAGGATCTGTTATAATTATGTTCTTTTTGTTCAGATCCGGAGTCGCCGAATACTCCATATTTATTGTAAGCTCGTGATGAGATTCGTCGCGATATGCCCCGATAAAACCGGCAGCTGCCCTGTCGAATATATGTTGAAACCCCTGGAGGAATGGAATCCCGGCTCGCAGTATGCAAATCAACACAGGCACTTCGGCCAGGTCATTTATGGTTAGCGTACCCAGCGGACTGTGCACCGTCTGCGGACGGTAATCCAGCGTCTTCGAAATTTCGTACGCGAGAATCTCACCGAGCCTCTCCAGATTCGTCCTGAACCGCATTCTGTCCTGCTGAATTTCCGTGTCGCGTAACTCAAGCAAAAACCGGTTAACAACAGAATTTTCCCTGCTTAAAACAAAAACCATAACAGGTTCCTTTTTTTGCCTGAATATAAATCATAAAGTTTGTCATTCAGTTTCACAAAAGAGATTCGGTTTAAAATTATTGCACTTAAATTTCGGCATGAAGCTACTTCGACAGCTGTGTGAAATTCACGCCCCGTCAGGCGACGAAGGCCAACTTAAACAGTTTATCCTCGGTTACGTCAACCAGCATCAACATAAATGGAAATCACGGCCCGAAATATTTCACGGAGAGGGATTTCAGGATTGTATTGTCCTGAAGTTTGGAAATCCGCGCACCGCGGTCTTCGCCCATATGGATAGCATCGGCTTTACCGTCAGGTATCAGAATCAATTACTTGCTATCGGCAGCCCCGACGCGGAAGGCGGAACAAAACTTGTGGGCCGCGACTCCCTCGGACCTGTTGAATGCGAATTGTTTTATGACAAAGATCACCACGCGTTTTACAACTTCGGCAGAATCATAGATCGCGGGACGACGCTTACGTACAAACCCGACTTCAAAGAGTCACGAAACTTCATCCAATCACCATACCTCGACAATCGCCTCGGCGTTTACAATGCACTAATGTTGTGCGAGGATTTGAAAGATGGTGTAATTGTTTTCAGCACGTGGGAAGAACACGGCGGTGGTTCCGTACCATTCCTGATAAAATTCCTTTATGATGAATGGCGGATTACACAAGCTCTTGTTTCAGATATCACCTGGGTTTCCGACGGCGTGGAAGAAGGCAAAGGCGTCGTCATCTCAATGCGCGACCGAAACATTCCACGCCAGTCGTTTGTGAGACACATCATAGAAATCGCAAGCCGGCACGATGTACCCTTTCAGCAGGAAGTAGAGGGCGCCGGTTCCAGTGACGGCCGCGAACTACAACTGTCCCCCTACCCGGTTGACTGGTGTTTCGTCGGTGCTCCACAGCAGTTTGCGCATTCGCCGTACGAAAAAGTTCACCGTCATGATATCCGAAGCATGATAGCCCTTTATAAGATTCTGCTCAGAACCCTTTAACCATGAGGAGCCTTACGCGTATCATTTTTACAATCGCCCTGACTGCCGCGATGTGTTCGGCAATTGCCCAGCGTCTTCCGTTTTCGGAACTTGCCCATGCTGCCGCTGATCTCACGCGCGACCGCGTAGTCTATGATCCTTCATACTTCAGAATCTCGTATCCAAACGGCGATGTGCCCGCAGACCGCGGTGTCTGTACCGATGTAGTGATCCGTGCCTATCGCAAACTAAACATCGATCTCCAAAAGGAAGTCCATGAGGATATGCGCGCAAATTTCCGGTTGTATCCCGCGAACTGGGGACTGACTTCCTGCGACAGGAACATCGATCATCGCCGAGTTCCGAATCTTATGACATTCTTTTCCCGGAAAGGCGAAGTATTGGCAGTCACATCACGGGCAGAGGACTATCTGCCAGGCGATATTGTAACGTGGGACCTTGGTCGCGGGCAGACGCACATCGGTATTGTATCTGAAAAGAAAGCAGCAGACGATCGTCATTTTATCGTTCACAATATCGGGTACGGCCAGGAATTCTCCGACTGCCTTTTCGCGTATAAGATCACCGGTCACTTTCGTTACGGGTACACGCCACGGCAATAAGATTATCTTACTTATCTTTGCTGCTACGACGACATGAAGATCAACGATCTAACTTTCAAGCCTTTTATTTCCAAAACAGCAGTAAAACGGCGCGTTCGCGAACTTGCTGAGCAGATTAGCGACGACTATCAGGGGAAA
Organism: Bacteroidota bacterium; assembly: GCA_023417955.1. GTDB lineage: Bacteria > Bacteroidota > Bacteroidia > Cytophagales > Cyclobacteriaceae > Ohtaekwangia. The sequence goes on along the minus strand of JAEZDW010000156.1, from coordinate 795 downwards.
AACCCCGTTTTTCTTCCTATTCTTAATGGTTCTTTCATGTTTGCATCTGACCTGATGAAACATATTCCCCTTCAGTGCCGGGTCTGCTTCGTAAAGGTTTCGTCATACTCAGGCACGGCCTCGACCGGACAACTCAAAACGCTGATTGGTGTGGATGAAAGTTTCTTCAATCAGGATCTCATCATCATTGAAGATATCATTGACACGGGTCTTACGCTTCAAAAGATTGTGGGCGAACTTCAATCATTAGGTGCAAAAACCGTCGAGATCGTGACCTTATTAAGAAAACAACCGGCCCGTGATAAGAACATTCTGGTGAAGTACGTCGGTTTTGAGATCGAAAACGAATTTGTGTTAGGCTACGGGCTTGATTACGATGGTCTCGGAAGGAATACCGCAGAAATTTATCAGGCTACCCAGCCCGTATAGGCAGTTTTCCAAATTAGCCGATCATGCTTATCTTCGACGCCTGAATCAAACTTTATTCACTCAACCATGATCAATCTTATTCTCTTTGGCCCTCCGGGTGCCGGCAAAGGAACCCAGAGTGCTAAACTTATCGAGAAGTACAACCTTACACACATATCTACGGGAGACCTGTTTCGAAAACACCTTAAAGAAGGCACGCCATTAGGGAAACTCGCCCGGGAATACATGGACAAGGGTAATCTTGTTCCCGACAAAGTGGTAATTGATATGGTTGACGACAAGCTTAAGCAGAGCGACAATTCAGGAGGAATAATATTCGATGGCTTCCCGCGAACCGTTCCGCAGGCAGAAGCGCTTGACCAGTTG
>JAEZDW010000092.1 GCA_023417955.1 Bacteroidota bacterium | reverse complement strand
ATTAAACTACAAAATTAATTCGAGGTGCAAATATGGCTAAAGAACAACAAAGCAGAAAGGTAAATCACCTAATCAATGTCATTGTTGACTGGAGAATTATGAGAACTCCATCGAAACGAGAAAGGCAGGTCAAGCTGAAAGCTCTCGCCTCTGCCAAAGCTCGGCGGACAGGCTTCCGTTGTTTTTGGACTTGGACTTATTCCAATTCCTGGGGTAACAGCTATTCTGAAAATCGGTTTGCGAAACTCGGCATCTGGCGAATCCATCGTCTTGTATTCACAAATCTTAAAAATTATTGAGATCAAAATTTAGCCTCAATTTTTGGCTTGTTTTCCGTCTGTTCGTTTGCGAAGCCTGTATGCAACTGATATGGATGTTGTATGCAACTTATATTGATCCCTATCAAAGCTAAGTTTCTGTATGCAACTTGATTCGCAATCCATTTGCGGAATTCCGTTGCGTGTAGTAACACCGATGGCAGAATTTGGAAATTTTGACAAAATTGATTAGTAACCGGATCTGCGTTAGAGACTGAACTGGCCGCTGAACAAGATTCCAAAGCGTCGTGCGTCCGGATAGTCTTTGAGATAGGAAACCCTGTGCACGAAATCGATGCGAAGGAACTTGAAGATGTTCTCAACACCGTAGCCTAACTCAACGTATGGAAGCCCGCGCTTCAGATAGCCCGGTACGTATTCTTCGCCGAGGTCGTCTGGCAAGGGCACAACGAGTTTTCTGTTCATACTGCTCATGCCGCCGTAAAGTACGTTTGCAGTTCCCACAAGGCGCCATTTTAGCTTCCGGAGTAACGGAATTCTGTTAAGCAACAGCCCCTCAAAGTGATGCTGATAATTTAGTGACGCGTAACGGTCGCTTACAAATTCACCGAAGTCCATGAGATTATACGTAACCGTAGTATAGAACGGCGTCTGGTTTCCGATATGCGGCGACAAGAGTGGATACGGCAAAGGATCGAAAACATATTCGCCAGTAAGGGTCACGTTGCCAACGCCCAGCGGACCGAAACGCAGGCGTTTTGCGATTGACAGGCGGAGTTTTGTATAATCGAAGTCACTACCCATGATATTATCAAAGCCTCGCGTAAGTCGTGCCGTGATCACGGGCGACCGCGTTGTGCCCAAGCTGAGCCGGTCGTTGTCGTCGATGATAAACAGTTCGTCCCGCGCATAACGCGATTCGAGGATGACTTCCGCTGTTGAAAAATTCTGCGCCGTCGGCATCGATGGATTTTCCGGGTCCTGATAGTAGGCGAACGGGAACGTTGGCTCAAACGTGCTGTGCCTCACAGCAAGGCTCTGCGTAAACCCCTTGAACATTTCGCGTTGAAAGTTGAATCGGGTTTCACGAAAATAAAAGCCGCGCCGGATATTGCCCCATCTTTGGGCGGCGAGGAAAATATAGTTTTCAGAAAGTGCTTCTTCATCTATACCCACGCGTCCGATGTCACGCCTCGTTCTCAAACTCATTGAAGTCCAGTGATCACGCGAAAGGATGCGTTCAGCTGTGAACGAATACTTGAATTTTTCGTCACCGAATCCGTAACCTGTTTGAGCCCGAAGCACCCATTTATCGCTGAAAGCCATACTGGTTTTGATGCCGCCCTGAAGTCGGAATCCTTCTATCGTATTGTAAGCAATGAATCCGATGTAGGGTCCGATGTATATCTTCCCAGCGTTGTAATATCCATTGACTACCGTCTTAATGATATCAGTATATGTTTTCACTACAGGAATCGCCTGTAGTGTATCGATCATTCGATAGACATTCTTTTCGGTTTCCGACAACGGATCGTGACGAACCTTATCCCAGTATTCCTCTTCTTCATTTTGTCGTGCATCTTCTGCCATTTTGATCGGATGCTGGTAGAAGGATATCTCATGTGGCTTATTAACGACAAAGTTCCGGTTTGATGTATAGAACTTGGCCAACATTCCGGCAGAAGAATTTGATAATTCACTGATGTCGATAAGGACTCGGTTTTTTGACGGCAACCAGGCACCACCTTCAGCTTTTTCCAACTCTTGCTGGATTTTGATTTTCTCAATGAAGTTGAGGTTTGCCTGTTTGCCGACGCTTACATCAATTTGCTTGAGCGCGTATTCGTCTTTCGTTATCCACATGCTTCCGGTAAAGGCAAGATCCTGCGGACTTCTCGGAAAAAAGTCAAGGCGATAGCAGAAATGATCACCGAGGTAAACGCTGTCCATTAGATCGTAATCATAATAGAGGCGCCACCCATCAGCGATCGGTGAGACGAATTCCTTGTTAAGGATATTCAACCAGTTTTGATAGAAGTTGTATTCCTGGAACGAACTTCCCACGAGCTGTGTAACAAGTGTTCCATCTTGTATACCGATTCCGTTAATTTTCGATTTGAGAATGTGTTCGTAACGGAGCGGCGGATTCTCCCGGTAGTAGAATTTTGAAACGCTTTCGGAAATAAAAAGGGGCAGGATAGGTTTTCCGTCTTCTCCGGCAATGCGGTCGATGCTGTCAAGCACCTGCGTGATCTTTTTCATGATCTTTTTTTCCCGCATTTTTTCTGAGATGTTATCGACGTCAATCTCAACCTTCGTGTATGTGTCGTATTCGTAGGCAGAATACTTCCGCTTATCATTGCCGTTCTTATTCTTCACGACCTTGCGGAGAATTTCGTACGCTGGATTTTCCCCCGGTCGGATGACAATTTCCTGGAGTCGTGTAATGTCCTCTTCGAGCTGGAAGTTGACAGTCTGCGTCCTACCCTTCTCGACTGTTTTTTTCCTCGGCTTGTAACCAACGTATGTTGCCATCAGGGTATCGGTGGGCGAAGCCGAGCGTAGCTCATAATTACCCTCAAAGTCTGTAGTGACTCCGATCGTTGTATTTTGAAAGAAGACGTTTACAAAAGGAAGTGGATCACCTGAGTTGGCGTCGGTGACTTTGCCTTTAATTACAGTTTCCTGTGCATAGCCCAACAACGGTGCAACCAGCGAAAAAACGGCAAAAAGTAACTTTTTCAGCAAAACCGATTTTTTGGATACTGGCACAAAGGTACGTAGTTGAGTCAATTAATGAATTAAACCCGACGAGGGGCAGGAAGGTTTCAACGCTGAAAAGATACGTTCACCCGCTCTTTTTCACCGAGGAACCTGGGTCCGGTTTTCAGTATGTATAGATCGAGTACCGCTTTAGGGCGTGCAAAGTACTCGCGTACTCTTACCTGCATTGAATTTTCGAAGTCAGGTTCATCGGCGACCATTGCAACGGCATCCATATCGTAATAGTTGCTGATGAATAAAGCACGGTAGCTGTGGAATGTCTGCGTGATTATTGTAATCTTGTTCTGACCGAAAATCTGTTTACATCGAACGATTGAATCCAGCGTTCTCAAACCTGCGTAGTCGAGTGTGATCGCGCGCTGTGGCACACCGAGTTTCATCAAAGCTTTCTGCATCTCGACAGGCTCATTGTAGTAACGGGTACTGTTGTCTCCGCTCAGAATAAAGTGATCGATCTTACCCATTTTGAACAACGCAGCCGCCGTTTCCATTCTTTTCTCAAAAAAAGGATTCGGCCCGCCTGAGGCGAGACGATGACTGGTGCCGAGAACAAGTGCAATTCGGTGATCGGGCAACAAGGTTTCATCCGCGTACACTTCATTCGAGGTGCTGCTTACGACCCACACATTACACCCCACCAAAAAAACCAGGATGAATGCAGTTCCCCAGATTACTATTCTCCTTAACCAACGCATGCAGAAACCTTTCCTTTCAAAACTACTCAATTGTACGCAGAAACTCTCGCTCTATCAGCTCCGACCGGCGAACAATTTTCCGATACCAATCAAGCCGAAGTCGTTCCCTTTCATCCTCCGTCAGCTTCCAGTTGCCTTCATATTGATGTAAACGAGAAATCATCGTGTTCAGACATATCGCGACGCTTACCGAGATATTCAAACTTTCCGTGAACCCGAACATTGGAATCGTGATTCGCATGTCGGCGTGTTGCTTTGCATAATCCGACACGCCCCTGAGTTCGTTGCCGTAAACCAAAGCCAGCTTTTGCTCCCCCACTTCGACATCATCGATTGGAGTTCCGTCGGGATCGGGATCCGTTACCAGTATTCGGTATCCCTGCTCATGCAATGCTTCAAAACATTTTTCGGTGTTGTTAATTCGACGGTCGCGATACCGATGCAGAGTCATCCATTTGTTTGAACCTTTCAGTACGCGGGGATTGATGTCATACTTCGACTGTTGTTCAACGATGTGCACATCCTGGAGGCCCATGCACTCCGCAGTTCGGATCACGGCACTAGCGTTTTGTGACTGATAGATATCCTCCATCACGATAGTCATGTGACGGGTTCTGACGCTGAGTACTTTCTCAATAAAATCCTTCTTATGTTCGGAGACGAACCGGGCGAGGTGTTCCAGAAGCAGTTTTTCTTTTTCTGTCATTTTTCATCGCTGGTGATCCGAGTCGGCCGGCATCTTATGAGAACAACGCTCCCGCTATTGTACCGGAAAGCATTGTTGCCAGTGTAGCCGCAATCAGGGCTCTCATACCCAGTCGCGAAATGTCGCCCTGCCGTTCCGGAGCCATACCTCCAATACCACCAATCTGAATGGCTATCGAACTGAAATTAGCAAAGCCGCACAACGCATAGGTCGCGATAACTATAGACTTTTCACTTAACTGACCCGCTACCTTCATTTCGGAAAGGCTAAGATAGGCAACGAATTCATTGATGACCATTTTCTGACCGAGCAAACTGCCCACCTGTAATGTCTCGTTCCAGTCGGCGCCCATCATAAATGCAAAGACGCGGAACACTTGTCCAAACAGGTATTGTAACGAGAACCCGTTAAACGCCCCGTTGGTGGATTCTACAACCCATGTGTTGAGCCCGGTCCACGAGCCTATGCCGTCGACAAGTATCCAATTCAGGGCGTAAATGATGGCAATAAATGATAGCAACATTGCACCGATGTTCAGTGCGAGCTTCAGACCAACTGCCGCGCCGGACGCAAGGGCATCAACAAGGTTTACGCCGATTGTTTCTTTGTTGACGTGAAGTGATTTATCGATCTTTTCAGGTTCGAGTTCCGGTTGGAATATTTTCGAGATCACGATCGCCGCCGGCGCATTCATGATGGATGCACATAGCAAGTACGTAGCAAACCGTATCAGTTGATCCCGCTCGGTGCCCCCCAGGAATGATATGTATGCCCCCATAACGCTTCCGGCGATAGTCGCCATACCGCCGGTCATGAGGCAATGCAGTTCGGAGGTGGTCATCCGTCCAATAAACGGCCTTACAAGCAATGGCGCCTCAGTCTGACCGAGGAAAACGTTGCCAGCTGCCGAGAGGCTTTCGGCCCCTGAAAGACGCATCGTCTTGGCCATTACCCACGCAAAAACAAAGACGATCTTCTGAAGGATTCCGAGGTAATACAATCCGGCAGTCACTGCAGAGAAAAACACCACCGTTGGCAGTGCCTGGAAGGCAAACAAAAATCCGAGGTTATGTTTTGCATTGGCTGTCCCTTCGCTGTTCCTGGCGAGATCGCCAAAAAGAAACTGCGCACCGTCGGCAGCAAAACTAAGGAAGGTAACGAACCCGCTGCCAATTCCTTCAAAAATACCGCGTACAAAAGGCACGCGAAGGACAGCTATAGCGATTACAATTTGCAGGACAAGCCCGGCAACAATGAGTTTCCAGTCAATTCGTTGCTTTTTTGCCGACAACAGGTAAGCGATTCCAATGATGAAAACGATTCCAAGCAGCCCCCGTAAGTAATCCATCTGAAGTTCCCAAGGTTAGAGTAACAGGGTCAAATTACGGCAGCCGGAGAGAAATAAAAAAGTTTCAAGTTTCGTAAAAAATCACCATCAATTACCCCGGATAAAAAAAAGCGGAAGCCGCAGGACTCCCGTCAGCGTAACCTCCGGTAACGTTCTGGTATTCGTTAGGCTTGTCACAGTGGTCTCACATAGATGACACGTACATGACATGTAGATGATACGTATGGAGAAAATTCCGTACGTATGGGGTACGTGTCATGTATTTCTGAATCAGTTGTGTAACCAGGCGATTGCCCGACGTAATTCTGACGTTACCTCAACCAATACGACAGGAATATCAAATAAGCGTCAATCTCGGAATTTAATTGCGCTTGCTGAGTTCGTCACGGATTTTGGCAGCTCTTTCATAGTCTTCCTTCTCAATAGCATCCTTGAGCATTTCATTAAGCCGGTCTACCGAGTAATTCTTGAAATCGTCCTTTTTTGAGGAAGTTGTTTCCTTCTTGACCTTAGCTTTCTCGACTTTAGGTTCCGGCTTTTCTTCTTCGGCCTCATCGGTAAGAACGATACCGGCCTCAGCAAGGATATTCTCGTAGGTATAAATAGGCGAATCAAAACGTAGCCCAATGGCAATTGCATCCGAAGGGCGGGCATCAATTTCGGTTTTCTTTAATCCGTCGGAGCAAACGATTTTCCCAAAGAAGACACCTTCTTTCAAATCAGAAATAATAATCTCTTCGACAGTAAAGTGAAAGTTATTTGCAAACGACTTGAAGAGGTCATGGGTCATCGGTCGGTTAGGAACGATCTTTTCGATTTCAATGGCGATTGCCTGGGCTTCGAACATCCCGATGATTATTGGCAACCTCCTGTTTCCTTCCGTTTCCCCCAGCACCAATGCAAATGAACCGGTTTGCGACTGACTGGAAGAAAGACCTAGTATTTCTAATTTAATTTTTTTCACCTTTTGACCTGAATGCTAGTTCCAATACAAATACAACTTACGTTAAATCGAACTATGCTGAGACTTGATCTGTAAAATTATTTTGCCGCCTTGATCGCTTCAGTGAGCTTTGGAACAACTTCGAAAGCATCACCTACAATCCCATAGTCGGCAGCCTTAAAAAATGGTGCTTCAGGGTCCTTGTTGATCACGACGATGTATTTGCTGGAGTTAACGCCGGCAAGATGCTGGATCGCTCCTGAGATGCCCACAGCAATATAAAGTTGGGGAGCTACTTTCACACCGGTTTGGCCGACGTGTTCGTGATGCGGTCGCCAGCCCATATCAGAAACCGGTTTACTGCAACCTGTAGCGGCGCCCAGCGTTTTTGCAAGGTCTTCCAGAATACCCCAGTGTTCCGGTCCCTTCATTCCTCGTCCGCCGGATACAACTATGTTTGCTTCAGGAAGGAGCACATCGCCCGTCGCTTTTTCTGAGGAAACAATCTTCACGGCAAAGTCGCTATCTGCCAGGGACACATTGTAGGGTGTTACTTCAACAGGTGCACCTGACTCTGTAACATCCGCAGCATTCTTACGGATTGCAATAACTTTTTTCGCTTTAGTAAGTTCAACCCACATGAAAGCTTTTCCGGTGTAGATGCTGCGCCTTACTGCAAAGCCTCCTGAAGTTTGAGGAAGTTCGACCACGTTGGTCGCCAAACTGGCATCAACGCTTGCAGCAACGCGGGCTGCAATTGGTGTACCCAGGGAAGACCCTGCAAGCACCAGCGTACTCGCGCCCTCGTCATTCATTGCCTTTGCCAGGATCTTCGAGTATCCAATGATATTACCCTGATTGAGTTTGTCGTCAGCAGCATGGAGAACTTTTGATGCACCAATTTTTCCAAGTGCGGCGAGTTCAGCCTGATCGACAGAACCCAGAGCAATCGCGGTAACAGATTCCCCTCCCATGGATTTCGCATACGCTACAGCTTCAAGGGAAGTCTTCCTTACTTTGCCTTCATCACTTTCTACAAATACCAGTATTGACATATTGTGGTGGTGTTCAAATCACTAATTATAAAACCTTAGCTTCGTTCTTAAGCAGATTGACAAGTTCCGCGACGTTGTCTGCAGGAATCATCTTCACTGCGCCTTTCGGCGGTGGCAATTCAAACTTCTGCAACTTCACACCGCTATCAACTGAAACGGGCTCAATAACTTTCAAAGGTTTGGTCCTCGCGGACATGATTCCCCGCATGTTGGGAATTTTCCATTCAGCAATAGGCTCCTGACAACCTGCGACGAAAGGCAGGTTTACTTCAGCAAACTCCTTTCCCCCCTCGATTTCCCTCGCTATGCTCGCAGTTGTTCCCTGTAGATCCAGTTTCATAACCGGCGATACCGACGGTATGCCGAGCATCTCACCTACCAGACCATGAACAACTCCGCTGTTATAATCGATTGATTCACGGCCCATCAGGATCAGGTCGAATTGTTCGCTCTTAGCATATGCAGCTATCTGCGTTGCGACAAACACAGAATCAACCGGTTCGGCGTTTACGCGGACGGCATCATCCGCGCCAATCGCAAGTGCTTTTCGAATGGTAGGTTCGGTTTCAGCAAGGCCGACGTTCAGAACAGTAACTGTCGTACCCGGATTCGCTTCCTTTAATTCGACTGCACGCGCAAGCGAGTAATCATCGTATGGTCCGATGATGAATTGAACCCCTGTTGTATCGAACTTTGTATCATTCTCCTTGAAACTGATTTTGGACGTCGTATCGGGGACGTGACTAATACAAACTAGAATCTTCATTTACCTCTGAATCAATAAGTTGACGAGTAGCGCCTAAAACACGGCTCAAGATATAAAAACGATGCCCGAATTGCCAAATTTGCCCTCAAATTCAGGTTTTTATCAAAAAATGCCGCTTTCTTGAATGACCATAATCATTGACATACATTACCACGGTATTAGTTAAATACTATATTCGTAGCTGTTAACCCAACGAAACATCAGAGCAGTTGTCACGCCTAGAAATTTTGCTTCAGCACCTCGAAGAGGAACCTCATGATCCGTTTAACATTTACGCCGTTGCGATGGAGTATATGAAGACGGACATCAACAAAGCTGTAAAGTTTTTGTTATTGCTCCTGCACGAGCACGAAGACTACCTTCCAACCTATTATCATCTCGGGAAATTGAAACAGCAACTTGGAAACACGGAGGCAGCAAAAAGAGTGTTCGCAAAAGGAATTGAAAAAGCGGAAAAGGCGGGCGAATTCAAGACACTTCGCGAACTTCAAAATGCACTTGCCGAAGTCGAATACGAATAGCATTAATTGTCTTTCGCACCCTCGTCAACCCAACACGCTATCAATGCAATTTGTTGCTTCGTCAACGATCCGGTAAACGGCATGCTTCCGTTCCCCGTTAAGGTTTTTATCTGACTAGCATAAAACTTCGCCTTGTCGTACTGCCGCAGGTCGGGCCGCGATAACCCGTTGTGACATCCAGATAATGCACAGTGCGTAGTGATCAAAGGTTGGATGGTGTCTTTCCAACTTGTTCCGGAGTCTCCGGTTGGAACGGTTACGCGCAGGTTGCTCTCGCATCCGTCCGCATCCCGCAGGCGTACATCATAATTACCTGCTGCCAGCGCCTCAAATAAGTTATCGTCCTGAAACGGTCCTCCACCGATAGCGAATTCAAACGGGGCATTGCCTTCAAGAATCGCAAGTTCAAAGGAGCCATTGCCACCTGTACAATCCGTATCGGGGGTAACCACCGCTTCGAATGCAAGACCTGCAGCCTGGAGAGTCACATTATCGATCACTACGGAACAACCGCGCGCATCTTCGACACGCAGACTATAAATTCCTGAGGCAAGCCCGGAGAAGTCACCGGAGGTTTGCTGAGAATCATTAACATAGAATTTGTATGGCTGCTCACCTTTTGCTGCAGTGAACCGAATTGCTCCATCGTATACACCGCATCCGGATGCATCGACTACCTCGTCGAGGTATATTTCCAGGGTGCTGTTCGCGCACGGCTCTTCTGGCTCGTTGATGTCGGAGTCTGAGCATTGGAATAGCCAGCAGAGGGTAAAGAGAATGAAAAAGAAACGACGCATAGCAATCTTGCAAAATACTATCTGTCAGGCTTCAACTGAACGACAAGTCGACGAACAGCCGAACAACAAGTATTAAGCCTTAAAACGGAGCATCGTCGTCATCGCGGGACGGTGGTGGCGGTGGTGGCGGCGTATTATCGTCATTAAATGCATTAAGCCTGCTTTCACGCGTAATCATACCGGAGAACGGATTATCGTATCCTGCCGGCGAATCGAGGTCGGCGAACTTTGTGTACTTACCGATAAACTTCAGCTTGACATTTCCGGTCGAGCCGTTACGATGTTTTGCGAGAATTACTTCACCCACGCCCTGCGTTGGAAGGCCATCCTCATCAACGGTAATCTTATAATATTCAGGACGATACAGGAACATAACGATATCCGCATCCTGCTCGATAGAACCCGATTCACGAAGGTCGGAAAGCTGTGGCTTTTTGTCACCGCCTCGCGTTTCAACGCTACGACTCAACTGTGAAAGTGCAAGCACCGGCACGTTCAATTCTTTGGCGATACCTTTCAGTGCCCGTGAGATTGAGGCGATTTCCTGTTCACGGTTGCCGCCTTGCTCACCACGCATAAGCTGCAGGTAGTCAATCACGATGATCTGTATCCCGTGTTCAGCCTTGAGTCTGCGGCACTTCGCCCGAAGTTCGAGTATAGAAAGCGCCGGTGTGTCGTCGATGAATATAGGAGCCGATGAAAGCCGCGATGTCTTATGTACGAGTTGTGCCCATTCGTGTTCGGCGAGGTTTCCTTTTTTGATTTTCTCGCTTTCGAGTTCCGCTTCCGCGGATATCATCCTGTTCACCAACTGGATAGAAGCCATTTCGAGCGAAAAGATCGCAACAGGAATCTTGAAGTCTACAGCTGCATTCCGAAGTGCAGACACGACAAAAGCGGTCTTACCCATACCAGGGCGTGCAGCGATAATGACGAGATCAGACTTCTGCCAACCAGATGTCATCCGGTCAAGCTCAGTGAATCCGCTTGGCACGCCGGTGAGACCATCTTTATGTTCTTTCAATACCTGAAGTTCCTGGATAGCACGAGCCATCAGGTTTCGCATATTGTCGTAATTCTTGCGGAGGTTACTGTCTGATATCTGGAAGATAGATTGCTCTGTCTTATCGAGGAGTTCGAATACGTCGGTGGTATCTTCGTAAGCGTCGCTTTGAATCTGGGAGGCAACCTGGATCAGTTCGCGCTTGATTGCCATTTCCATGATAACCCTGGCGTGATACTCGATGTTGGCGGCTGAGCTGACCTTGGAAGTCAGTTCCGCAATGTAGTACGCGCCGTCGATAAGTTCCAGTTTACCAGTCTTGCGAAGCTGGTTGACCACTGTCCGCATGTCTACTGGTTCTGTGGCCTTAAACAGGTCAACAATCGCAGTGTAGATTTCCTTGTGTTTTTCGAGATAGAAGTGCTCAGGCTTGAGGAATTCAATGACCGCGTTAAGTGCGTTCTTCTCAAGCATTAAGGCTCCCAACACAACTTCCTCGAGATCAAGCGCCTGAGGCGGTAGCTTGCCAAGACTTTCGGTTACATCCCTTGGAATGAACTTGGTTGACTTGCTACTTAACCTCAGTGACGTTGATCTTCCTTGCTCCATACAGTGGTTGTTGTACGTGTTTCGATTGTTAGGGCGACAAACGTACAATCAATATGATATATAACG
>JAEZDW010000085.1 GCA_023417955.1 Bacteroidota bacterium | reverse complement strand
CTTCTAAAGAACTGATCTCCTTAATTTTGCCGGAAAGTTCTTTTTGCGCTCTTTGATTTTGTGCCAACTCCGTTTCTTTTCCTCCAATCTCACGATCAAGCTTTGTTTGCTGAGGATGGAGCTTTTCATTGAGTTCAGTTTGCACCCTTTCGATCTCATTTTTCTTTTCAAACCATTTGGTCTCCTGATCAACAAGGGCTGGCGAATACAACTGATTGAATGAGAATATCAGCTCAGCCAAATAATTCGTCTTAGATTTATAAACATTCGCTACTTCCCTAAATGCAAGGAAGTCATTTTGAATGCTTGAGATTACTTTAATTTCATCATTGATCCTTAACAGGTCATTTATATCTTTCCTACTTTTCTGTGAAAAATTTACTCCTTCCTTATCTCTATTGTCGGCAATGATCAGCGACTCCTTAAGCGTCTTATTGGTGATTAGTTTTGAATTTATCAGGTAGCGATAAACTTTTGAAAAGTTGTTGCTGAGGCCGTCAGAAACAACATTATTTTCTAACCAGACGACTCCATTATTCCTTCGACCTCTTTGATAGACAAAATTAAAAACGTCTCTCTTTTCCCTAAAAGCTTCTATGGTTATCCCGGATGAAACTAACCTTGAATACAAATCATCAAACTTGATTACTACCTGTTGCTTGTCAACCATTTTAATAAACAGGTCTTCTCGAAATTCATGGTCGATTCTATAGTACTCGACTTCACCGTCAGTATTTCGCTTCAGTAAAATGCAGTAATAGCGTTGCTTAAAAATTTCGAAGATAATGTAGCTATTGGTTGCTGAAGGAAAATAATGATGGATTGTTTCTTTGTCGCCTGGTTTATTATCGACAAATGACATTCGCTTTCCGTCAATGATAAAAAGGAAATTCAATGCAAAAACAAGCGTACTCTTTCCAACGTTGTTTGGGCCCACCAATTGAATGGAGTCGGCATCGTTAAGCCTCACAATGGCTTTGCCATAAGTCGTTGAATTTAATATGATAATCCTATTCAGCATGGATGCCGCTATTGCGAAAAATGTATCATAAAAAGATTAAGACTCCGAAGTTATTATCCCGGTTATGACAACCTGTGTCACGCCGATCGCGTGCAGAATAATGCCGAGTTTTGTTGAATCGCGTGTGGCATTTCCAGCAGACGGAATCATACGAAAGTAGTTAAAAAACGACTATTTTCGAGAGTTTTTGCATTCAAAAATGCCAATTAACGGATGTATTCAAATACCATAATTTAGTCAGCGTGAATTGTTTACCCAGCCACCATTAAGGTTCGGGACTACATAGTCTTTCTTTGCACTGCATAGAAATCTATTCTAATGAATTCCAAATTGTTTCAAAGTTTCTGGCCTCACCATTCAGTAAAGCAAGCAGTGATAAATCATCATCTTCCTTTACAAACAGCTTTGCATTCTTAACATCAAGCACAGCCATTCTCACCTCTGACTCCACCTTGTCTCGCAACTGACCTTCCATAAGGGTTAGAATCTGACCAACTTTGTCCTTGGAAAGTTTATCGCTCTTCAAATATAACTTTATGACAAGAAATTTATCATCATACGTCAAACCTAACTCAGGATTAATCCTAATGTCTACATCGCCTATCCTCCAATGTATAAAAGGCGGCGCGAACCAGGAAATAGTTTTTCTTCCCCAGAATCTCTTGTACCCATCAATCGCCTCCCCGTAGTTCCTTTTCTTTCGGAAGTCTTTTAGCCCCTCAGTAACTTTATTAAGATCTCTTTTTGTTCCTCCAGCTTCGTGGTTATTTACAATTCCTTCGCGTAAAGGTTTATAAAAATCCGTGGCAGGCGAATACTTCTCTCTTCCCTTTATCTGCTTCACTTTTGTAAGCTTGGAACTTCCAGCCTTGCAAACGAAATCAACAAAGTCTGTTAGTGAAAGCTGAATTGGCGCTTTTGTTTTTTTACTCATAATTATTCATTACTTGTGTTTAACCTCAAATTCACATCAACAACACCAAGTCCTCAGCCCCTTATACCCTAACTTTTCTGTCTTTTTTGTATTGGCTGTTCTATTGTTTTGTTCTGTTGCTTAAGAGGCGGTTTTGGCATCTTAGAAGTATTGGAGCGCAGATGCCATCGCTAAACTTGTTAGCGTTACTCGAAAAGTATACTCCCGTCAACCGACCTCACTATATATTTCTTGATACCAAATCTCTTTATCCAGTCATTCCTAATCACGCAAACTTTCCCGTAGACATTATCTAGTTTCCCAGCATCGCTGCTGGGTTTCCATAACACTTAAATCACCCCAACCTCTCCCTCTCCAAATCATAAAAAAACTCCCTCCTTATCTTCCGCCACGGTGCCAGGTCAAGAAGATGCATTTCCGGCTTTACGTTCGCGAAGGGTATAAGGTAAAGCTTTTCGGGGTTGTAGGGTTCGCCACCCAGACCGAGGACGATGTAAACGGGCGCGGTGTTTTCGTGATATGCTTTGTAGATGTTGTACTTTTCTTCGTCCATCAGAGTCACGGAGTCGTTGAACAGTCTGCTCCGGAATTTGCACTCGACAGCAAACTTTCGTACGGCGCCCCGGAATCTGAATTCATAGACGAGATCAGGATCGCGGATGGATTTAGCATAGATGCCTTCGTGAAACTTGTCGCTGCGCCAGTCCAGAAGTGTAAAGACGCGCCTGTTAAACAGCTTAACAACATACTTCTCAAAAGCCGTTCCTTTTTCTTCGGCATCCGCCGAATGGGTCGAATAGTAGGAATATCTCTGAGTCCGCTCTTTCGTTGGTGGTGAGCGCCTCTCCAATTTTTGCCAGGAAGATGACCCCGAACCCACCAATGGTGCAACGCGCCTGCGTCTGTGACGACGACGCTTTCTCCATTTGACAAATGCCAAAGAGAGCAGGACGATCGCTAGAATGATTGATACAACTATCAATATCCAGCCAAAGAAATAGGCCGAGGTGGCACGTGTAGGAGCAGAAGTTTTCCTGAGAGGGGTGTCAATGATGTTGACCATTGCGCCGTGGTACGGATAGTTTCTTGTTCTTTGATCGGTGGCGAAATCACTCTCTTCCACGATCCGGTACTCACCATTAATCGCCCTTACAATCAAGTATGATTCATTCTCCACTGACTTCCCACCGCGCGTGATTACCGTTACGACGTCGCCACGGACAACTCCCTTCTGGTACGCTGAAAGTAACAACTCTCCTTCGATGGTTTGCTGAAAACTTCCAACCCCAATCGTTGCCTTCTTCATTGCAACACACTCAGTTGCTGTCAACGCAGAACCATAGAAAACAACATTATCCGCGTACAGCGACAACAGCTCATCAACCCTATCTCTGGAATGAGCAGCGTTCCATTTTCGCACAAGCTCTTTAACAGCCGCAACGTCAACTTCCATCGTCTGGGCGAGGGCAGAGATGTTGATTAAGGATGCAAACGCCAGCACAAGGACAATTCGCAAGACTGCTATACGGCCAGAAATTGGTGGGGCCTTTTGGACGGGGATTAATTGGATAACGTGTGTCACGGTGTCATAGCTAAGATAATTAAATCCCTATCATGCATCAATACCCGGAAGACTCTTGGCCCTCCATGGACAATCACGTTAGTCCACAAGCAGTTCCGCGCAAGCGAATCGACATAAACCCTACACTTAAGTTGCATTGAGCAAGGTTCAAAAAATGATTTGTATGACATTTTATTTCAGAGACTATCTTGAACCAACAGATTTATCTATTTTCACAAAGCTTACTAATTACTTCATATTAAATGATCCACGTTACCTGCGCAATAATCATCAACAACTCAAGGGTACTCGTAACTCAGCGCAGTGAGACAATGAAACTTCCCCTCAAATGGGAATTTCCTGGCGGCAAAATTAACATCAATGAATCAGCTGAAATGTGCATCAAACGAGAACTTATTGAGGAGCTGGATATTGAAGTCGAGTTACTAGAAAGGCTAGCTGATTGTCAATTTGAATATCCTACATTCACCATTAATCTAATCCCGTTTGTAGCCAGGATAAAAGGTGGCCAGTTAACCCTGCGAGAGCACAAAGCATTCAAATGGCTGCATCCTCAAGATCTCAAAGCACTCGATTGGGCACCTGCAGACATTCCTATCCTTGAACAATTTCTAAAATCAAAACATGCTATCTGAAGGACTTTATGAACAGCTAATTAATAAACTATTGTCCTTCCGGTTGAAGGAACTGGAAAAGGATAAGTTTTACATTCAAGCCAGACCAATTGACAAAGAGGAGGCAGCAACCCTTTTATCGCAATATCTAATTCGGGTCGTCAATC
This sequence comes from Bacteroidota bacterium, assembly GCA_023417955.1. Lineage (GTDB taxonomy): Bacteria > Bacteroidota > Bacteroidia > Cytophagales > Cyclobacteriaceae > Ohtaekwangia. The sequence continues at coordinate 5,576 of JAEZDW010000085.1, read as the reverse complement.
TCGCGCTTGGACTGATAACCGGAGACGATAGAATTAAACAACAAATCGAACTTGCAAACAAGATCATATACCTTCTTCAATCAGAACTTCAAGAGAATGACTTTACCGAGGATCTCATTGAAACAGAAGGAAAACTCCTTACAGGTATATTCTCAAAACTAGACGCCAGATTTTCGGATTTTGACCAACATCTCAAGTCAATCACTCCATATACAAGATTATCCCAAAGTGAACTCTTTACCGGCAACAATGCAGGCATTTCCTTAGAGAGTGAACTCAAAAAAGAAATACTATCGTCAAACAAGATTTGCCTCCTGGTCGCATTCATTAAATGGACGGGTATCCGAATTTTTGAAAGGGAGCTAAACGAGTTTACAAATAACGGTGGCCAACTTCAAGTCATCACCACAACTTATTGTGGTTCCACAGACGTAAAAGCAGTCGAGTACCTATCAAGTCTCCCAAACACGCAAGTCAAAATATCGTACAATAATGGCAGCGAAAGGCTCCACGCGAAGGCGTATCTATTCTATCGCAATACCGGTTTTCACACTGGGTATATAGGTTCCTCGAATATGTCCCGAACCGCACTTACAAGCGGTCTAGAATGGAATTTGAAAATAACTACAACGGAGGTAAGTCATATCATCGACAAATTCCAAAAAACCTTCGACACCTACTGGCAGGACAAAGATTTTGAGTTATTCATAAAAACCGATCATACAGAAAAACTCAAAGCGGCACTCAGTGGCGCTCAACAAAAAGATCGAACATTATCTACAAGTTTCTTCGACATTAAGCCGTTCCCCTATCAGGAGGAGATTCTAGAGAAACTTCAATCAGAGCGCATACTCCACAACAGGACAAGAAACCTGATCGTTGCCGCTACAGGCACGGGCAAAACAGTGATTTCAGCATTCGATTTCAAGGGGTTTCGTGCCATTCAACCAAATGCAAAATTACTGTTCGTTGCCCACCGAAAAGAGATCCTGCAGCAAGCAATGTCGACTTTCCAGGGAATTCTAAGGGACAATAATTTCGGAGAATTGTGGGTTGATGGTATAGAACCCGAAAAATATGATTGTCTATTTGCGTCAGTCCAGACATTAAACAATCGCTTAAGCCAAATCAATCTGCGCGAAACCTTTTATGATTTCATCATCATTGATGAGGTCCATCATATCGCAGCTGACAGCTACAGACCAATTATCAATTACTTCTCTCCTCAAATACTTCTTGGACTTACAGCTACTCCCGAGCGGATGGACGGCGAGGACATCCTCAAAGACTTTTCCGGAACGATTGCAGCGGAAATAAGATTGCCGGAAGCCTTAAACAGGAAACTACTATGCCCTTTCCAATATTTTGGAATCACGGATAGTGTCGATCTTTCTAACATTCAATGGAAAAATGGCAGATATCTCCCGAGTGAACTCTCCCGGCTATACACACAGAACGATAAACGCGTTGGCGAAATATTGGGCAACCTGCAAAAGTATCTGCGCGATATCAATGACGTGCGCGCTCTTTGTTTCTGCGTTACTCAGGAGCATGCACAATACATGGCCGAAAAGTTTATCATGGCAGGGCTGAATGCAGACTACCTTACTAGTACCAGAAACGAATTACGTGAGGAGCTAAAGGCAAAATTCCAGAGCAAGGAAATCAACTATCTATTCGTTGTAGATATTTTTAACGAGGGAGTTGATATTCCGGAAATCGATACTATTCTATTTCTTCGACCCACAGAAAGTTTAACGATATTTTTGCAGCAATTTGGAAGAGGATTGCGGTTAGCCGAAGGAAAGGAATGTCTCACTGTACTTGACTTCGTGGGCAATGCCAGACCAGAGTACGATTTTGAAGGTAAGTTTCGTGCGCTGATCGGAAAAACAACGACGCCAATACAAAAAGAAATTGAGGACGACTTTCCTCATCTGCCATTGGGATGTACCATCGTACTTGAACGAAAAGCGAAAGAATTTATCATTGAGAACATCAAACGTGCCACAACGCTCAACAAAAACCAGTTAATAAATAAGATCAGAAATTATCGTCACCAAACCGCATTACCCCTAACCTTAAAGAATTTTACTTCCTTCTACAACATCTCATTACAGGCAATCTACAAACGCGGTAGTTGGAGGCGGCTGTGTGTCATCGCCGGACAGATCGATGATTTCTCGCAGAAAAATGAATCAGAAATTGTCAGAGCAATCTTAAAGAAATGGCTTTCCTGTAGTTCAATGACCTATTTTGAATTTATACTTCGTTTGGCCAAAAGTAATTTCGTCGTAAGCATTGATGAATTGAGTGATGATGAAAAGACAATGTGTTTAATGTTGCACTACGACGTCTGGCAAGAGGCTAGACGCTTCCCTTCACTTCAGGAGAGTATTTCAGCGATTGGAGATAACAGGGAATTGATCGCGGAAATAGTAGAATTCCTGGAGGTAGTGACTGACAAAATTGATTTCATCGAAAAACCAATTCCACTGCCGTTCTCACAACCATTGAGACTGCATGCGCGGTACACGAGAGACCAAATCCTGGCAGCGTTTGGGTTTTATACCTTTGAAAATAAGCCGAGCTATCGGGAAGGTGTAGCCTATTCGAAAGAAAAAAATACAGAAATCCTGTTTGTAACTCTTCACAAATCAGAGGAAGACTTTTCACCAACTAACTTATACAAAGATTTTGCCATCAGCGAAACTATTTTCGAATGGCAAACCCAAAACTCCGCAAGACCCGATAAAGGCAAAGGATACGAATACATTAACCACAAGTCGATTGGTAGAAAGATTCTATTGTTTGTAAGGGAGCGCACAGAGGATGAATTCCAGAATACGATAGGCTTTGTCTTCCTCGGTGAAGTCAATCTAAGAGAACATTTCGGAGAAAAGCCAATGAGTATTAAATGGGAGCTGAATGAGCCCATGCCTCCATACATTTGGAAGGAATCGGCCAAGATGGCGGTGGGGTAATCTCATCTGAGGAATCAGCTGCCTCTTTCCAATCAAAAGTGTAAATTATAAATCGAACATCATCATTGCACGTCGTTCGTAACTGAAGCCAATTCTTCCCTTCACTTTTTCAACTTTCAACCCTCCTGCCGCAAACAACACTCCCAGGCGGTCAATTGCGACAGCAGTCGGTATCCATTTTCGATATCAAAGTCGATCTAAAGCCGACATAAAGCCGATGTAAAGTCGAGTAGTAGTTAAGGTTCTTTCAGGGTATAACCAGGGATAACCCAGGGATGATCCAGGTAGGACCCCTCAAGGGTGGATCAACCCTGGATTAACCCATGCTTATAACATAGCAGAAGTCGACTTCAGCTCGAAGTTATGTCGAGGTTATATCGAAGTAATCCGGACGTTAGCGACAGGATTGGAACACGGAATAAAAAATTATTGAGTTCCCAGGCAGGTAAGAGCGGGTTGTCTCTGAATCACTAAACAACAAAATTTTATCAAAACAAAAAACATAATAAAACCTGAAGTCGCTACCGATTACAGGCAGCTCGTGCGGGTGTAGGATATTAACCATATTTATCTTAAACGTTGTATCTTGTATCCAGCCTTACCGCACTATGGCTATATCCTTCCCTATACCGTTACCCATGTTCAAACGCGCTCTGTTGCTACTGGGGTGTTTCGCCATTGTAATCCAACAGGGCTACGCGCAGCGTTACGACAGCCTGCTAAACGCTATCCGGCAGTCACGGTCCGATACAACCACCGTAAAGTTGTATCACCTGCTCTCGGAAGAAATTCTGCTAAAGGACTCGGCCGCAGCCCGCGCTTACGAAGACTCGGCATTGTATATCGCGACCAGGATTAAAAGCCCCAAATACATTTCCATAACGCTCACCAACATCGGCGCGATTTACCGGAACCGCAGTGAGTTTGCCAAAGCAAACACCTACTACAAAAAAGCGCTGGAGGCTTCTCCGCACTTCTCGCCCTGGCTGGGCCAGACTTACCTGGAAGTAGGTATCTCGCTGTTGCGCATGACGGAACATGACTCTTCATTACCGGTGATGGAACAGGGCCTGGCATTGGTTCAGGAACATCCAAATACCCGGGTGGAAGCATCGCTCTACAACGCCATGGGTAATGTGAAGCGCGAACAAAACCGCTATGAAGAGGCAATCGATCTGTATATACAATCCCTTAAACTGTTTGAGCAACGAAACGATCTGCGGGGACAAACCCAGGCGCTGTCCAACATCAGCAATATCCACAACCTGATTGGCAATACCGATAAGGCGTTGGACTACGCCATACAAAGTCTGGAGACAGCCAAGGCAGCGGGAGTCAGAAGTTCGATAGCGTATTCGTATCGTCTGCTGGGACGAATCTACCGGAAGCAGTCCAAACCGGATGAAGCGTTGAAGGTATACGAGGACGCGCTTGCCGTATACAAAGAGATCCATGCGCGTCGTGATGTGCTGGAGACGGAACTGAGTATCGGCAATGTATACTTCGACAAACAGGACCTGAATGAAGCCATCCGTCACTACCGCCTCGCGCTGGGTATGGGCAAGGCTATTGGTGACAGCCTGTCGTTGGGACTCTCCTACCTTACAATCGGCAATGCCCTGCTTGAACTGAAAAAGTATGATCAGGCGAAAAACTATCTTGATTCCGCACTGGTCGTTTCCCAGAAGAAAAAACTGGCCAGCTTTGCGATGGACTCATACCATCTGCAGTGTGCTCTACGAAGAAGACAAAAAGCCTGTCGTGTCTAAACGTATGTTGGATATGAAAGCAGTTGGCCGCATAATCCGACCAGGAAACAACCATCTGCACGCTCCGACAATCGAAAAATGTGCTGGTCTGGTCGATTAAATCAGGGCGAGCTGTCTAATACCGCGTCATCGCGCTTTCAAATCTGAACGTTTCCTCCGACATTCCGGAAGTATTAACCAAAACCCTCAAAACAATGAAGAAAATTTTACCCGTCATCGCACTTCTGCTCTTCGCATTCAGTGCGTACGCCAACGACATCGACGGAACCTGGAAAGCTCAAATGCCCGGTGGCGATATGGAACTGACTTTTGTCTTTAAAGTCACCGATGGAAAACTTACTGGCGTCGTACGTTCACCTAACGGAGACCTCGATATCTCTAACACCAAAGTGAATGGAAAGCAATTTTCATTTGACGTAGCCTTCGAAGGCATGACGATCAAACACGATTGCACCGTACAGGACGACGGAACAATAAACATGAAAGCATCGGGAACTCCAATTGGTGATATGGAGATGGTGTTGAAGAAACAAAGCTAAATTCTTTTTTAGTTGCATTGACCAATTCGCCAAAACGGATTTAGTTTAATGGAGGCCTCGGGTTGGAGAATCTGGGGCTTTCTTTATAATGGGGGCTCGTGTATAAATAGCGTACCGCAGGTTTCACGTTTCACGTTTGAGGTTTCAGGTTTCAGGTTTCAGGTTGCAGTTGAAGGTTGCAGGTTGCAGGTTGAAGGTTTTCTGTGTGACCTTGCCTGGCAGACGTTGACCGTTTTCCTTGGGTTTAAAATTACATTTTATTACTGTTATTGTTGTAGTCATTA
>JAEZDW010000059.1 GCA_023417955.1 Bacteroidota bacterium | reverse complement strand
AGATACTGTAGAACGGTCCGGGAAATCCCTGCGTAACGTTCACACCGGCTTCATTCGACCACTCGTACCGCGGCAATGGACTCGAAAAGATGTTCATAATAAACTTCCCACCGGATGTGTCGTAATTGATGTTAATGAATTTGAAAGCATCAACATTTGCGAGCTGACGTTGGGTATTGAGAGTCTCACTTCGGCTGTACATATCGCCGGGCATCGTAAAGACACGCTGACTTAGAATCTTCAGGTTGTAATTGTCATTGTAGAAGCGGTACTCAATGTCGCGGTAGTGTCGAGTCTTCCTGCGGCCACCCGGATTTTCCACAGAGGCATCCGTGATAAAGCGAACCGAATCGATTACAAATTGCTTGTGATATCCGCGTCGTTCAGGATCGTTGACAATAACTTTAAGCCAAACGATGCGTTCATTTCCCGGGTGAACAGTGTCCGCCTCAAACTCTACATATTGTCGGTTGAAATCGTAATAGCCGTGGTCTTTCAACAAGAGGTCGAGGCGCTCGCGTTCACGGGAGAGGTTGTCCTGTTTATAACGCTCACCTTTCTTCAGAAGGCTGTTCTTCCTGTCTTCGGCGATGATGTGCGCTATGGTTGAATCGGGAATCTCGTATAGGATCGTGTCGATCAGATAAGGTGCTCCGGGTTCAACGACGTACTCCACTTCAACCTTTCGGCCTTTGATCCCCTTGTAGTCGACATTCGCGTGCACATTGCCAAGGAAGTAGCCGTTCGAGAAAAGGTAATTTTGAAATCGGTCCTGCGTGAGTTCAACGCCGCTGCTGTCGAAGACCGCAATAGGCTCGCCCCATTGCATCCAGAGGTTTCCGTTTTCAATGAAGGAATTCAGACGGTCGACCTTCTTTTGTTTTCTGAATTGCAGGTTGGATATCTTTTTTTCATTGGTCGCGCCGGCGATTTTCGCATCGAATTTCTTCTCTACACGCTCGCGCTTTTTGATATACTTTTCCTGATTATAGCTTTGGGTTCCCCAAACACCATAGTACAACGCGACCAACGGCTTGATCTCTGTACCAATCAGCGTGCGGTTGGTGTTTTGGCCGTAGAGATTTCGCAGGTCTTCTTTATTGATGACTTTCGGTGCCTTGATCTCCTGCCTGGCAAGCATTTTTTCTCCCGGGCGGAGGTGTTTCAGCCCTGCGCATCCTGCCAACAACGATGAGGTGAGAAGGATTAAAGAGATATATTTAGCGTTCGAACCAGCCAATCGAGTAAAAATGCTTTCAAAAGCCCGAATTAAGTTTGTCAAATCCCTGCAAATAAAAAAATACCGCAAACAGGAACAATGTTTTCTGGTGCAAGGTGCAAAGAGTGTGCAGGAATTATTGCATTCCGATTTCGAGACGCTTTTTGTGGCGGGTACTCCGGCTTTTCTCGAGACCCTGCCCGGCGAGGACGTGGATCGAACCGAGGTTATTGAGACGACGGAACGGGAGCTCGAATCGCTGGGAGAGTGGCAAACCAATGACGCGGGACTCGCTGTGGCGCGAATGAAAGAAAACAAGCCCATTGACCGCCCAAAAGGATCGTTTACCCTTGTGCTGGACGATATCCGCGATCCTGGAAACCTGGGCACAATCATCCGGTCCGCGGACTGGTTCGGGATCAACCAGATTATTGCTTCACCTGAAACCGCAGATTTCTACAATCCGAAGGTGATCAGCGCTACCATGGGCTCATTTACACGATCACGGTTCTACTATGCGCCTCTGGAAGAAGTACTTACGACTGTCACCGAACGGGTTTATGGTGCCTATCTTGATGGCCGTGACGTTCACAAAGAGCCATTTGGTGATGGCGGACTTATACTTATTGGAAACGAGTCGCGCGGAATTTCGGAACGGCTCGCGAAGTTTGTCACCGACAAAATCACGATCCCACGGTACGGACATGCGGAATCGCTTAATGCAGGAATAGCAGCTGCCATAATCTGTGATAATATTTGCCGAAACCGGTATCCGAATACCTGACTAAAAGAAACCTTGACTTTTTTCAGATGCCTCTTTCATCAGCTTTTCGGCATATTCTTTTCCGAGGTATCGGTCGATGAGTATATGACCGAGATAGATGAGTGGTGTAAGTAGTATTGCTATCGCGAACTTGTACAGGTAGTTAGTGATACCAATGGCGTTAATTTGTCCGATGCTGAATACTCCGGAGAACGCAACGTAGAGCACAACAAAGCTATCGATGAATTGTGAGATGAGTGTTGAACCGGTTGCTCTCAACCAAAGCAGTTTAGGGCCGGTGATTTTTTTCAGTCGCTGGAATACGAACACGTCAGTGAACTGCCCGATAAGAAATGCGACGATAGAGGCAAAGATGATCCGTCTGCCCTGGCCGAAGATCTTTTCAAATGCGAAGTTGATGTTAAACGGTTCGCCTGCCGGTCCTTCCGAGTTCGCTTCACTCCACCATTCTGCGGGGGGCAGATCGATCGCGAATGTAAGCACAAGAAATGCGTACGCGATCAGGAACACAGTTAACCAGCTCACCAGTTTCACGCCCGGTTTGCCAAAGTATTCGTTTATGAGATCGGTTGTAATAAACACTACAGGCCATATGACGACACCCGCAGTGAGGTTGAAGTCCATTGTAAAACCAAATATTGGAAGATGCGCGGGTTGCAGCCCTACAGTTGATTCGGCAGAGAATATCTTCACACCGATCATTTCGGCCATTAACGCGTTTGTGATGAAGATTCCTGCAAGGACAACGAATAACAGGTTTTTCTTTTTCTCCGGTGTCTGTGCCATCAACGAAAATAGAAATTATTCCGGGATAATTATTTCTTCGCCTTCAATAGCGAGCATTGAATTCTCGAAGTGTAGACGTGATTCATCCAGCAGCGGAGTGAGATCCTTGTACCTGGCCGAGTAGTGTCCGAGCAAGAGTTTTTTCACCCCGGCGGTTTTCGCCATACGCGCAGCATCCGACGCAGTGCTGTGCATCGTCTCGGTTGCTTTATCTCGTTCGTCTTCGAGAAACGTAGCTTCATGATAAAGCAAGTCCACGTCTTTTATCTGATCCACGATAGTTGGCGCATAAGCCGTATCTGAACAGTATGCATAACTTCTTGAATGGCGCGGCGGAAATGTGAGGTCTTCGTTTCGATGAAGTACTGTTCCGTTTTCGTCAACTACATCCGCACCAAGTTTTAGGCCGGCAATTTGGCGTATTGCAAGACCGTCGGGCAGACGCGTTTTGTCGATGCGACGTTGTTTGGGTTTCTCACGAAACAAAAATCCAGAGCAGGGGAGTTTGTGACGCAGCGGAATCGTTTCAACGGTGAGTGTGTCATTTTCATAAATGACTGAGCGTTCGTCCTTCTGAAGTCTGTGGAAGATGATATTAAAGTTTGTGGCAGAACGCGAATGACGCAGCTGCGTGGTGATAATTTCATCCAATCCGGGGTGACTGTAGAGGTGCAGGTCGTTTGTCCGGCGCTGCAGGTGCATTGTAAAAATCAGCCCCATCAATCCGAGGTAATGATCGCCATGGAGGTGACTGATAAAGATATGATTGATTCGGTGGAAGTTGGCGCCAAAACGCATCAACTGCATTTGAACGGCTTCGCCGCAGTCGATGAGGAAATATTTGCTCTGAATCTCAACCAGCTGTGCCGACGGATGTCGACCATACGCAGGCAGAGCACCACTTGAACCGAGTATCGTGACTTTAAAGCTCATGGGAGCAAAAAAACAGAAGACCAAAACCGTTGCAGTTTTGGTCTTCGTACTTAAAAGTATTGCACACTTTAGTTTGAATCGTCGCTCTTGAGATCTTTTTCAATCTCATGCATGAACACGGTGTCAATTGCTTCCTCAACAGTAGGGAGGATATTCAGCACGCTGTCCAGTTGCGAAATCTTGATAAGCTTCATGGTATGCTCTGACAGTGATGAAAGCACGAAAATACCGCCATCTTCCTGAACGATCCGATTCCCGACAAGCAATGCGCTGAGGCCGGACGAATCCGTGTATTTTACTTCTCCGAGATCCAGCACAATGTTCCGGCTTCCCTCGGCATGCAGGGTAATGAGTTCAGATTTCAACCCGGGCGCTACACTGGAATCCAGTTTTTCCTCATGCAGCTTCAACAACGTGTACTTTTCCTGCTTGTCGATCGTGTATTTCATAAAAATCTTTATATCACTAATTATCCGGCGTACGCCAAGACACAAAACATTGACTCGCCTGGCAGAGTCTATCGTGCCAATTTAATGGAATTTATTGAATTCAGAATGCTTTGTTCTATTCTTTGGGAAATTGACGAATAGTCGATTCCGGGTAGCGTGGACCCCGTAACCTGCTGATACAGTTCCTTATAGCGGGCGGATATGTTCTCCACAATCTGCGGTGTCATTTCGGGCACCTGTTGTCCGTCCTTACCCTGAAAACCGTTCTCGATCAACCATTGGCGCACGAATTCCTTCGAAAGCTGCTTTTGCGGTTCACCTCTCTTTTGGCGTTCCTCATAGCCATCGGCATAGAAGTATCGCGATGAGTCGGGGGTGTGAACCTCGTCGATAAGGTAGATCCGACCGTCGTATTTACCGAACTCATATTTCGTATCCACCAGGATCAATCCACGTTCGCGAGCAAGTTCGCTTCCTTTTGCGAAAAGCGCTCGCGTGTATTGCTCCAGCATTGTGTAATCCTCTTCGCTCACAATTCCCTGGTCAAGTATTGCTTCCCTGCTGATATCTTCATCGTGGCCGACCTGGGCCTTGGTGGTAGGGGTAATGATCGGTTCGGGAAGCGCATCGTTTTCGCGAAGTGCCTCCGGGAGTGGCACGCCGCACAGATGTCGTTTGCCTGCCTTGTATTCACGGGCGGCGTGACCGGCCAGATAACCGCGAATCACCATTTCTACGCGGAATGGTTCGCATCGAAAACCGACGGTCACATTGGGATCCGGTGTCGACAATACCCAATTCGGAACGATTGATTTTGTAATCTCGAGATTTCGGGCGGCGATCTGATTCAGTACACGACCCTTGTCGGGAATGGCTTCCGGCAGGATTACATCAAATGCTGAAATCCGATCGGTGGCCACCATGGCCATAACGTCGCCAAAATAATACACATCCCGGACCTTGCCTTTGTAAAAACCGGTTTGTCCGGGAAACTGAAAGTTTGTTTCCTTGATTGCGCGCATGGGCTTTTGTGAAGGCGTGAAGATAAACAAATTCCGTTACTGAATGCCGGCGCTCTGCCAATTAGCGCTTACTCCGGAATAACGATTCCCGCTCTGAAGTTGATGGTCTCAATCAACTCGCCTTTTTCGTTGAAACTCTTCCATGGACCGTGCTTCTTGTCAGCAACATACTGCCCCTGTTCACGGATCACGCCGTTTGAGAACCATGCCGTAAATTCACCGTGTATCCGGCCGGATCGGTAAGCACCTGAGCTTTCCTGTTTTCCGTTTTCATAAAACGTCTTGAACGGTCCGGTGAGCACACCGCCTTTTAATGTTTCTTCTTTTTGAACCTTGCCCGAAGGATGATAATAGTACCGCATGCCATTCAGCTTTCCAGCCACGTAAGTTTCCTTTTGTCGAGGCGTCTTCCCGCCTTCGTGATAGTATGTCCAGGTCCCATGTGGCTTGTCCTGGCGGAATTTCTTCTCAGAGACGATTTCGCCCGAAGGGCTGTACTCCTGCAATGTTGCATCGAGACCATTCATCGAGACAGACTCACGGCTTTTGACTGTTCCATCCTGATAGTAATCGATGTTCGTCCCGGTCCTGCGTCCACTCTGATAGGTGTAGCGGTGGCGGACTTGTCCCTCCGGATAGTAAGCGATGTTTGAACCGTGTAGTTTGCCTTCTAGGAAGGACCCTTCAAGAATAAGCCGGCCCTGGTCGTCGTAATTTCGGAACGAACCATTTTTTGAACCTTCAGCCATTGTTGAAACTGTCTCGAGCTGGCCATTGGAATAGTACGTCTTGTAAAAACCGGTGAGGACACCGTCTTTGTAATTGGCTTCTGTTTCAACCGATCCGGATTCAAAGAAGTGCCTGGTGATACCGTTGGGTTTACCGTTTTTGTAGGAGATTTCTTTCAGGAGCTTTCCGGAGGGATAATACTCGCGGATCAGACCTTCAGGTTTTCCCTTCACAAAATAACTTTCGCGTTTAACCGCGCCGTTGTCAAAGAATATCTGGACGCTATCGGTGAGCTTGTCGTTTTGAAAGTACGCACGCTGGTAGGGTTTACCTGTCTCATCGAAAATCTGGACTGGTCCGTGACGGAGTCCGTTTACAAATACGAGGGTTCGTGCAGGGGTGCCATTTTCATGGTATTCGGTAAAGATGCCGTTCTTCCTGCCGTCGTCGAAATTGCCCTCAACCATCGGATGTCCGTTTTCATAATACCGAACATACTTACCCTGGTATTTTCCATCATCTTCGCGGGAAACGGTGTAGACTTCCTGAGGACGTTGTTTTTGTGGATCATAATAAGTCCGCACCTCACGCTGGCCATACGCATGCAGGGGTAAAACAACCGAAAGAGCAATAACAACATTCTGTAGACGCATAAACGGAAGACGTATCAAAACGCAAAAATACAAAAATACAACGCATCCGGAATTGGGGGCCGGGTGCGAAACATCGCGTTTAGAACGCTGGCTTTTCTGAATTGTTGTACGCTGTAGATCAGGCTCTCTCAATCACCATAGCAGAAGCACCGCCGCCGCCGTTGCAAATCCCGGCTACACCAATGCTACCGTTGTTTTGCCTAAGTACGTTGATGAGCGTAGTGACAATACGTGCCCCGGATGCACCAAGCGGATGGCCAAGCGCAACAGCTCCACCATTGACGTTCACCTTATCTGCACTCAATCCCAATTTGATATTGTTGGCCAGCGCAACGGCAGAGAACGCCTCGTTTATTTCGTAGTAATCAACCTGGTTCGGATCGACGCCCGCCAATTTCAATGCCTTTGGAATTGCGAGCGAGGGCGCAGTCGTAAACCACATCGGATCCTGAGCGGCGTCAGCAAATCCGCGAATGCGCGCCAGTGGTTTGAGCCCGAGCTCCTCCGCTTTTTCCTTGCTCACCAACACTACGGCAGAGGCACCATCATTAAGCGTGCTCGCATTCGCCGCTGTTACTGTGCCATCTTTATTGAAGGCGGGTTTTAGTCCCGGAATCTTGTCGAAGTTTACATTTTTGTACTCTTCGTCTTCCGCAATCACAGATATATTTCCCTTGCGATCCTTGATTTCAACCGGCACGACTTCGTCCTTGAATTTTCCTGCTTTCCATGATTCGGCCGAGCGCTTATAGGATGAAATCGCAAACGCGTCCTGGTCTTCACGCGATATATTCATTTCCTTCGCAGTATTGTCAGCGCAAACACCCATAGCGCAATGATTGTAGACGTCGGTTAGACCATCGTACTGAAGTCCGTCGAGGAGTTCACTGTTGCCGTAACGGTATCCATAGCGTGCTTTTAGCAGGTAGTAGGGAACATTACTCATGCTTTCCATGCCACCGGCAACGACGATATCATTATGGCCGAGCATAATCGACTGTGCACCCAACATGATTGCTTTCATGCCCGAAGCGCAAACTTTATTGACAAGCGTACATGGGATTTCAAAACCAAGCCCTGCGGCATTTGCAACCTGCGTTGCCGGTGCCTGGCCCAGGCCGGCGGAAAGTACGTTGCCGATAAACAATTCCTGGACCTGATTGGGCTGTACGCCGGCTTTTTTGAGCGAGGCGCTTACGGCGGTTGCACCAAGTTGAACTGCAGATAGCGAGGAAAGCGCTCCACCGAAACTTCCGATTGGCGTGCGGACCGCGGATATGATGTATACTTCTTTCATAGTCAGATTTTGGTGCAACTGCACCACGAATTATTCAGTGTTGTAAGATTAGGAAAACCTTTCCGATCCGCAAAACATTGCCGACCGGCAGGCATCGGTCAGTCGGCCGCAAACCTTTAAAAATCAGGTCTGCAGATTTTTCAGGGCTCGCGCTCTTTCTATAATTCAGCTTGTTATCTTCCGTTATCATTAATCCTAAACCGACCTGATTATGTTAAACCTCAACTATCGCGTGGCCACGCTTTGTGGCCTGGCATTTCTGTTCTCGTGCGAACAGGACCAAAATCAATCCTTAAAACCAGTTGACGATTCTCCGGTGTTTATGGAATTTCCTGGCGGCAGCTCTGCGCGTGGAAGGGCAGGTGCTGACGGTGACTATGCAGTTCTAATGGCGGAGTACATAACGTCAGGTGAATCAGATGAAATCGGTAGAACGGTATTCTTCAGCGACGTTGGTAATAAACAACTCACGGCTGATTTTGTTCCTGAATTAAGTCTTGACGGGACTACTAATGTCTCCTATTACGTCGATGAGTCAAGACCATCAGCGGATCTTGCAGTAGGAGTTACAACTGCAGCGATTGACCGCGCAATGACTACATGGGATAATGTGACATGTTCAGATCTCGGAATTTACAAGGTTCCCTACAATGCTGCGATTTCAACGGGCTATGTAAGCGCCCTTTTGGGATTCGGCGGAAGCTTCGGGTACACGGCGGATGTTGTACACGCAGGATGGTTACCGGGAGCTTTTTTTGATCTCCTTCAACCCGGTGGGAGCGGAGTCATCCTGGGGGTTACTTTCACAATCATCTTTACAGATGCCGACGGAAATCCGGCAGATACAAACAATGACGGACGTACTGATGTTGCATGGCGTGAGATCTACTACAACGATGCGTTCTTGTGGCGTGATGGTTCAACGTACGATGTTGAAACTATTGCATTGCACGAAGCAGGTCATGGATTAAGCCAGGCGCATTTCGGAAAAGCTTTCGTCACTAATTCTAATGGCAAACTTCACTTTGCTCCGCGCGCAGTGATGAACGCAGCATACTCCGGTGTACAGACCAATATCTCTGGCACAGATAACGGCGGACATTGCAGCAATTGGGGAAGCTGGCCCGAAGAATAATATCTCACAGTAACCTGAAAAACAAAAGAGGCCGTCTCGTAAGGGGCAGCCTCTTTTTGGTACCGACTTAAGGCCATCCTTACAAAATCAAGTCGAGCTACGCCTCTAAGGATTCTCTGAATAAGGCGTTCTCGTGTTCAGCGAGATGCCGTTGACAGAAACGCGATCACTGGAATTTGCTTTTTCGGGATAAGTTGGCTACCAGTCAGGCTTTGACGGATCGCGGCGTTTCGTTTGTTCACGCTTCTGCTGTTGCAGATATTGAATCTCCTGGTTTCGCATTGCCTCCAATAGCATTCGCGCCTTCTCAGGATCGATCTTCATCTCCTTAAGTTTATCCTCCACCTTGGAATCAAAATCCTTTTTGTCTTTCTCCTTTTCCTGTTCCTCTTTTTCTTCCTGCTCTTTCTGCTGTTGTTCTTTTTCCTGCTGTTCCTTCTCCTTCTGTTCCTTTTCCTTTTGTTCCTGTTCCTTCTTTTGCTGATCCTGCTTATCCTTGTTTTCCTGGTCCTTCTTGTCCTTGTTCTCCTGATCCTTTTTTTCCTGATTCTTCTGCTGCTCTTCCTTCCGCTTTTTTTCTTCCTCTTTCTTCTGATCTTCGAGCAGTTTTTTCAGTGCCTGAAGTTTTTCGTTTCGGGGTTCAGCCCGAAGTCCTTCCTGAACTGCTGAGAGCGCTGCCTGAGGGTTCCCGTTGATGTACAGGTTTGATCCCTCATGAAACTTCGCATCTGCCAAACTTCCCTGCCCAAAGCAAACTCCGGCCAGCATGGATAGAAAGGATAAGATTAATAGCTTTTTCATAAGCGCCTTCGATATGTTGTGTCAATGCCTGCAACCGATTTTATGCGTTGCAGGTATTCCTTCTGTTTTGCGAGTCGTATATCCCTTTCCATCGATCGCTCAAGCAGGTTTGCGGCTTCAATGTACCGCTGCTGAGCGACGAGTGATCGGGTTTCGTTCATCACCGTTTCCGGATAATCGACAACCTTCTTCAGAAGTTCATAATTATAACGCGCACTGTCGTTGTTGGGGTTCCGTTTCAAGGCATTGCGAAAGTGCTGCAAGGCAATGAGGAACACTGAATCGCTGTTCACTTCTTCTGTGGGTGCCGGCGCGCCCTTTACGGTAACGTAGCCCAATTGGTTAAACGCCATAGAAGCGATTTTCTTGTTTTTAGCGTTGGTGAGGACGGAATACATCACCTGGCCTTCGCCTGCCATCTGGTTCAGAATTGTGTCTGATAATGAAGGGCCCTGATCGCGACTGCCGAGGCCGCCCTTAAGAATGTTTGATGACATGAAAGCAGCATTGGCATAATTTATCATCGCGCCTTCACCGTAGTCGTCGGTAGTATCCATCAGCGCCTGGTATGTTTTGTACGCGCTCAGGAACTCACGCAGGTAGTATTCGTGCTCTGCTTTTGCCTTGAGTTGATTTACCCTGCCGACTTCATTATCCCGAAGGAAATAGTAAGCGGTAACCAGCAGTGTAATGCAGGAAATCAAAGCGACAATGGGTCCGATCAATTTGGAACTAAATGTCATATTCTGATAGCACGCAGGTTAATTAATGCATCGAGCAGCATGAGTCCTGCCGCAGCGAGCAAGAAGTAAAAATATTTGTTCGCGGTAACGTCTACAAGACGCGATCCGCGTAGTTCGCCCTCAATTGACGAGATCGTATTAATAAGGCGGTTGACGTCGTTTCGCGATTCATTGATTTCAAAATAACGACCATCGGTTTTTTGAGCGAGCTCTATCAGCGACTCGTCATTCAAACGTGTAACTACCACGTTACCCGTGCGATCTTTCTTCAGGCTGTTGCCGGCGTAAATATTTCCTCCCTCACGTGTGCCTACGCCCAGCGTAAAGAGCCGGATGTTACGGTCCCGGATTTCGGCAAGCGCTTCGTTCCTGGCCTCCCCAAAGTCTTCGCCATCGCTGATCAGTACGATGATTTTGGATTTCGAACGCGTTGACGGGCCGTCGTTTTCGTCTTCGAGTTTCTTGAGCGCGAGCTTTAATGGAGGCCCGAAATCAGTACCGGTATTTGGTACCAGTGATGAGTTCATTGCATCAATAAAAAGGTTAAGTGCATTCTGATCGTAAGTAAGAGGGCACTGCATGAAAGCCTCCGATGAGAAAATTACCAGTCCGACCCTGTCGGAACTGAATGCATTGATGATACGCTTCATCTCGAATTTGACTTTCTCCAACCGGGTGGGCTGTATGTCAAACGCATCCATCGAGCGGGAGAGGTCGACACAGACGATAATATCCTTTCCGACGGCAACAACCTCCTTCTGTGAACCTCCGAACGATGGTCCGAGCAACGCAACAATAATGAGCAGGAAATAGATGCTTCGGATGACGAGCTTCACAAAAACATTAGCGAATGAGGTATTAAGCTGTCGCGCGATGCGTATAATGCGCCCGAGATAGAGGATGTAGAGCCCCAGGAAAGCAACTATAAAAACAATTTCCGTAATAGTTATTTCACGCGTCCAGGCCACAAATTCGGGATTCAGTTTTACTTCACGGATTTGGCACCGGAAAAACGGTCGCCACACTGCGAAAACGGCAATTAACAATTAATGATCAGTTTCTGCACCACACTTTTCGCGGGAGATTGCAAACCTGGCAGCAAAAAAAATGATATTTTTTTCGGGTATCCTTAGGGGTAACGGGCCGCAGAGGGGCTGTATATAAAAACGCAGCCAATGGTCGCCAAAGCGCAAGCAAGAAAGAGCATCTACGACAACGCGAAATCGCATTTTCTGGGAAATTTCCCCAAAAACCTTCCTATCGAACAGGCTTACGTGCATATCGGGATGTACCTCGGTTGGGTCATCGACAAAGGTCTGTACTCTGAATATTATGAGGAGGAGGCCTCGAATCAGATTTTTCGTTTCAAACGCCGTGAGATCTCGTGCACCATCCTCAGTGAACTGTGGGACGGATACCTCGGCTTCGAGCTTTTCTCGGAACGTGGCAACCTTTTTACCTATTACTACTACGGTGGCGGTCTTTATCACCGGGATTACCAACAGGTCCTCGTGAAAAGCCTGCCTTCAATCTATCACGTGACTGATTCGTGGCAGAATTATGAAAAGATGAGTACATACATCGACTTGCGATTCCAGGATTGGCGAAAGATCGCCGGTATCGCAGACTGATCCGCTATAAAAATTTTCTTTGTCTATCAGTTGGAGAGGCCTGTCGCAAGATAGGCTTTCTTTTTTTGCAGACGTTGCCGATCCGAACCTCGTACAATTTCCGTTTTTCAATTCATTGAAATCGCATATCTTTTCGGTTTAAACTTCAAAGTGTATGCGGCTAACCC
>JAEZDW010000045.1 GCA_023417955.1 Bacteroidota bacterium | reverse complement strand
AGCCAGCAGGTCAACACAATGCTTTCAGGTAGCCCACGCGATGTAAGAAACGCCGATGAAGCAACAGACGAACTGTCAACGGGATCTGCTGTTAAAACGGGAACGTACAGTTCGACGAGGTACCGGTATTGATTCGAAAAGGTATTGATACCATTGTCAATGAAAGTCGTATCCGTTATCACGGCGCTAACCGGAGCAAACGCAGATGCGTCAGAGTTTTTTCTCAGCACACGATACTGATATGGCGGCGGATACTGTGATGCGTCAATATCAAACGGTGATGTCCATCGTAAACTGATTTCTCCGGCGGTTTCTGATGTCTTCTCCAGAGAAACCTTCGTAATCACCGGCGCCTCTGCTGGTTTCGGGATGAGGCAAGTATCAATCGAAATTCTGCTTTCTGTTTCTGTTGGTCCGACAATTGCCACAATGCGGTAACAATACAACGCGCCGATGGCGAGGTCAGTGTCTGTATCTGTATAGGATTGCTGATCAGGTGGAAGTTCTGCGCGAAGCTGATATCTTAAGTAATGTGGCATGCCATTATCGCACTCATCAGGGTCATAGTCGTAACGAGTTACGCGCCGATAAACGCGGTACGCGACGGCGTTTTCACAAGGTTGTTCATTCCAATTCAACGTCACTTCTTTAGCTATTGGGTTTACGGTAACGCTTTCATAAACAGGCGCGGCCGCGACGACCTTTATCATTACCGTATGGAAACTAACAAGACGCGGTCCCGAGGGTGGCAAATCTGTAACCTTGAATACAACAGTGTAAGGCTGATCCCGAACATGGTCGCACGAAGTCTGCCACAAAAACCTGATGGCTGCAGTGTCAAACGGCGCAGTAACCGATTGAGGCACCGGGTCAGCGGGTTCGAAAATAGCGGGATCCGGGGAAAGGTCGAAAAGTCCTGAGAATGCTTCAACCATAACCTGATG
Organism: Bacteroidota bacterium; assembly: GCA_023417955.1. Taxonomy (GTDB): domain Bacteria; phylum Bacteroidota; class Bacteroidia; order Cytophagales; family Cyclobacteriaceae; genus Ohtaekwangia. The sequence continues at coordinate 4,469 of JAEZDW010000045.1, read as the reverse complement.
CCCATCGGGATCATTTGCAGGCACGGAGAAGTCAAGCAACTCTCCTGCATCAACGCAGATGTAATCTTCGCCGATCAAATGAGGTCGGAGGTTTGTGCAGCTTTCAACGATGATTTGCATGTCACGAATAACATATCCCACTTCATACCAGGTACCATCGGATAAACGATATTTCCATTCGGTAACGCGTATGGCGACGGCATACTCACCCGATGCGCCCGGTGCGTCCCAGGTAACGAGGCCGGCAACGGGATCAATAACAAAAGACGGTGGCCTGTCTCCGGCTTCGTTGGCAGCGTCATACGGTACTCCGATTCCATTGTAAAATTTCTGATCATCCGGTAAGGCGTAATTCAATACATCCGCTCCGGAGGCCATTTGAGGTGTGACGATTGTATAAGAAAGGCTGTCGCCATCAATGTCAGTGCCGCCGAGGTTGTGATAAAATACTTTTCCTGAGCACGCGCGGTCAACCGGTGGAACAAGAAAGACGGGTGTTGAGTTACAATCCGACGAAACAATAAATCCGGTTTCCGTATACATAGCTGTGTTCACCGACTGGCCCATATTCAGAATGTCCTCATTTCGGTTAAATTCGCGATACGAAACCACGTAACTCCCGGGCCCGCTATACGTGTGATTTATAATAAAGCCAGCGCGCAATACCTTGTTATAGCTGTCGATAAGCACCCCTTCGATCTCAGGGATGTCCATACTTACACCATCTCCGAAATCAAGAACTGAATTTGAGCCACCAAAAAGTAATCCACTTGGTGCGAGGTATGCTGTAACTCTTATTTCATAGGTATTCGTGATACAGTCAACAGGCCTGACAGTAATTTCCACCGATCTGAGGTGAGTACTTTCAGCGAGAAATGGAATAGCTGTCGCCAATACGGCAACGAGCAGAGTAAGGGCGTGTCGCATTGATTCAGGGTTGGTCAACATACCAACGATTCCCTGAGCTTTTTATTATCCGCGACTAGTAAGAATAATCACTGTCATGCTTTTTGGGCCGTGAGCGCCGAGCACGAGTGATTGCTCAATGTCTGCTGTCTTCGAAGGTCCTGCCAGAAAGGTTGCAAAGGAATAGTCGCGGCCTGCGATTCTCTCATAAGCTGCATGCATATCACTCACAATCTCATCATCGTGAATCACAGCAACGAGATGCTGTGTAATGAAAGGAAGAACCGGAAAAATAAGGCTTGTGTCGGTAACCCACACCGAACCATTCTCGGCAACACCAAATTCTGCGCTGATAATTGCCACATCACAATCCTGAAAGTCGTGCGGCTTGTCTCCAGGGGTTTTATATTCAGCCACTCCGTCGAAAGATGATACAATTCGCTTAGCTTCCGGAAAGCGTTCGCGGACAAAATCGCGGAGTGAGTCTGTCCCCTTCAGTATCACCGACGCCCCACCAATCGCGGCAAGCTTTTCAGAAAACACTTCGACGGATGCAGGTGCTGATGACACCGACGGAAGCATTGGCAATGCTGATCGCGATGCTTTCGGAATGCGGCTCAACATCTTTTCCCGATCACTCATGTGTTGCTTCTGTTATGCTTGTACCATTCCTGAAAACTTTCGCGCGGCGGCTGAGGCATTTCCCGTTTGCGATACCAGGGGTTTAGTTTATTGTTCACAATGAACGGCGTGTATTTCATACTCCACTTCATCACCTTGCCTGAAAAGTCGTACAGACGCGATGAACTCAGTACCTTTGAAAGTATCCGCATCAGCCCTCGTTTCGATGCAGGTGCATACCCCTTGCGCACAATAACCTGTCGCCATTTGTAAAGCTGATCATGGATATCAATTTTCACGGGGCAAACATTCGTACACGACCCGCAGAGCGTGCTCGCAAAAGGAAGGTCTGCGTGCTTTGACATGTCTAACGATGGGGCGAGAATGGAACCGATGGGTCCCGCGATGGTGTAGTTGTAGCTATGACCGCCACTGCGGCGATATACAGGACACGTGTTCATACACGCGCCGCAACGAATGCATTTCAACGCATTCCGAAAGTCAGGTTCAGCAAGACGTGTGGTCCTGCCGTTGTCGAGGAGAATGATGTGCATTTGCTGACCCTTACCTGGACGCCTGAAGTGACTCGAATATGTTGTTATTGGCTGACCCGTCGCGCTCCTCGCCAGGAGGCGAAGGAAAACACCGAGGTCTCTCCTTCGCGGAACGATTTTCTCTATTCCCATGCAGGCAATGTGTATATCTGCAAGCTGGACGCCGAGGTCAGCGTTACCTTCATTGGTACACACGACTATTTCTCCCGTCTCCGCTATGGCAAAGTTCACTCCGGTAATAGCAACTTTGCTTCCGAGAAAATGCTGACGGAGGTGATGGCGCGCTGCCTCTGTTAGATAAACAGGATCATCAGCTCCCTCCTTTGTACCGAGGAAACGGTGAAACAATTCACCAATCTCTGATTTCTTCTTGTGAATACACGGGAGCACGATATGGCTTGGCGGTTCGCCGGCGAATTGCACGATACGTTCACCAAGATCAGTATCAATTACTTCAACTCCGTTCTTCTGCAGAAACTCATTTAGATCACACTCCTCAGTGAGCATTGACTTACTTTTGACAATGCTCTTCTCTCCGGTGACCGAAATGAGATCAAGGACCAGTTTGTTGAGGGCTGATGCATCGGACGCCCAATGAACGTGCACACCATTTGCTTTCGCATGGTTCTCAAATTCTACGAGAAGATCACCTAGATTATCAATAACGTGTTCTTTGATTTTGGAAGCCGTGGTTCGCAGTTCTTCCCATTCGGGAAGTTGCCATGCAGCTTTGTCGCGTTTTTGTCGGACGAACCACAACGTATCATCGTGCCACGAGACGCGTTCCCGATCCTGGTTAAAGGTGGATGCGTTTTCTGCGTGGCTTTGTTTATTGACTGCAGTCATTTTTACTTGTCCGGATTGATAGAATAGTCACCTTCGTTATTCAGTATCTCAGCGAGGTGGATGATGCGTGTGCGGCTCTTCTGTCGTTTTAGCAATCCGTCCAGGTGCATCAGACAGGACATATCGGTGCCCGTAATGAAGGCAGCGTCGTGGTTGATGTGATCTGCAATGCGGTCTTCACCCAAGCGGACGGAAACGGCTTCTTCCAAAACGCAGAATGTTCCTCCGAATCCACAACACTCGTCCGTACGATGAAGCGCGATCAAATCAATGCCCTCTACCATATTAAGGAGCCTGTGTGGTTTCGAAAAGTCCGGAGCAACGAGTTCAGACATCTGCGAAAGATTGAGTCCCCGTTGTGCGTGGCAGCTGTTGTGAAATCCTACTTTGTACGGAAACTTTGCATTGAGAGATTTCACATCAAGAATATCGGTAAGGAATTCACATAACTCCAGGAGGCGTATCGGTTCCTTTGATGAATCATAATGTTTTCCGAATAGATGCTCACGCAAATGCAGTACACAGCTACCTGAAGGCGAGACGATCGTATGGTAGCCTCTGAACACGTCGAGAAAGTGGCGATGACATCCATCTGACAAATCACCAAATCCTGCATTAGCCATCGGTTGTCCGCAGCACGTTTGCCCTAATGGTACTTCTACGTCGACACCGAGCTTTTCCAGAAGGTGAAGTGTTGCTCTGGCAACCTGTGGATAGAACTGATCTACATAGCACGGAACAAAGAGGGCAACTTTCATGGTCTAAAACTGTACGCCGGTAAACTTACTAAAGCGGCCGCCAAATCCCTTCGGTTTGGGTGTCTTTGCAAAATGATCACAAGCTTCACAGGGACCATCCTGCCGTACCCTTAGGGGATTGTATGGTTTTGCATGAATTTGGAGCATTAGCTAAAACAAGTGCGATGACGTTCGAGGAATTTACGGAATTCCGCCAAATGTTGTAACACAATTGCCGTAGACGTAAATGTAAGCTATGTGTTCATTTTCAAAAAAAAGCCCGGAGGGTAATTGATACCTTGTATTTGATTTCATAGCGCTCTATGGCCTCAACAACACTAAAGAAGGAACGCCCCCTTCACATACGATTCGCCAGCTACGGTGCTGACGACGATCCGGAATTCAAGTACGAGCTTGTTATTCTGATGAGTGGCAGCTTGCGTGAATTAAGAGAAGCTGCAGCGCTATCGTTGTCCAGTGGTGGCAGCGATTTGTTCAAGCGTGCCGCGCACAAAGCGAAATCGACATTAACGTTGATTGACGATTGCGAATTTAATGAAGCCGTGGAAACGTTCACGACGTCGGTAGCCGCTGTTGAAAAAGACACCCGTGATCGTGCATTTGAACAGTTTGACAGCATTTCACAAAGCATTATTGAAAGCCTTGATCGCGAAGCAGATCACCTTAGACAACAGCTGGGATAAAGCTTCGCCTCTGACAAAATAAAAGAGGCTGTCTCAAAAGGGCAGCCTCTTTTTATGGTGGCGCAAAAAAAAGAAGGAAACCGTGGCTCCCTTCTAATTGC
>JAEZDW010000044.1 GCA_023417955.1 Bacteroidota bacterium | reverse complement strand
GGGGCAGCTTTTTCAGCGCTGCTTTTTGCCGCGTGAATTCCGGAGGAAGGACAGATTCGAATACAACAGCATTGGTAACGGAAAACACTTCCGTCAGCGGACGTGCGGGATCGTTTAGCCGCGAATATTCAAAAGCCAACTGCGCACGGGCAAGCGCGTCATCCGGGTTAAGCAGGTATTTAAGAGCACCTTCGAGTAAACTTATTGTGGCAGCAGAATCAATTCGCAATGACTCCCCTGAAACCACATCGTATCTGCATTCAGGCTTTGCATTGCCACTCAGACGATGCTCCAGCAAGTGTTTGATGATCTCCTGCCCTTCATCATTTCTTCTCACCAGAATCGCAATCTGATTCAATGGAACACCCGCGGACTGAAGCTCCTCCAAGTATTCAGGAATTCGTTTTAATGCCTGTTCTTTCCAATTATCACCATCGGGTTCGTCCCGCAGAAACTGCACCCGAACAAATCCCTTTTCTTTTTTTGTTACGAGTTGAGCCACATCCTCATAAGCGGAAGACGCAAGCGGATGACCTGTTTCGACGCTCGCTATTGAAGATGCAGAGGCAAAAAGTGCGTTATTGAAATTAACGACATTGGCGGTACTGCGATAATTCGCATTCAGCGCTTTCTTATCAACACGCGCACTGCCTACGTCGTGTTCGACGGCCGAATGCAACAAATTAAGGTCACCTCCACGCCATCGGTATATTGCCTGTTTTACATCACCGACAACCAAACTCGGGTAGCCCTGGTCAAGGCTATTTCGCAGCAATGGTAAGAAGTTTTCCCATTGTAATCCGGATGTGTCCTGAAATTCATCAATGAGGTAGTTCCGATAGAACGAACCAACCTTCTCGTAAACAAAAGGTGTCTCGCTGTCCTCGATGATTCTGTTCAGAAACTTTGGCGCATCCGCGAGTAGCATCAGGTTGTGCTCATGCTTGTATTCACGCAACTTTCGCGAAATGTCAGCGACCAGACCAAAGACATACAGATTCTCCAACGCAACTTCAGCAGACAGCGCGTCTGTGATGCCACTTTCAAACAGGTCGATAAGTGACTGAAGTCGCGGCGCAAGCTCTGTTTCAGCGATCTGCAAAATATTCATCCGATGTGGTGAAGTCTTCTTTGGCCAAGCCGAAGCCGACGCTGCCATTCCAACGACTCGTTGCCCGGGCTTGGGCAGTCCTGCAACCCGTTTTGAAGTCGCAACGCCATTCAGAAAATTCGGTAAACCACTTCCTTGCCCGAAGCTGATATCATCAATCGTCCATGGTTGTTTGCCCATAATAGCAAGCAAGTCTCCTGCGTCTTTATTTAGCCGTCGCAGGAAAGACATTCGAACCTTCATCAGGTCATTGCGCAGGTTGCGGAAGTAATCTTCAGTGCTTGTGATTTTTGCTACATCATCCTCGATGAGTTTAAACTCCTCCCGAAAGATTTCCCGTGAAAACTCGAGTAGATTTTTTCTAACATCCCAGGGCTTGTCGTTTTCGAGATTTTCGCGGGCGTACTCCACTACCCACTCCGTTAGCTCAGCATTATTTCCCAGTTCGTCGATTAGGTTATCGATGACTTCTTCGAGCACCAGATCCTGATCGATTTCCAGGCGATAATCGCCGTTTAACCCTGCCTCCCGGGTGAAAGATCGGATTACCTTTTGAAAGAAGGCATCAATGGTGCTGATCGAAAACTGCGAATAATCGTGCAAAATCGCCGCGCGTGCCTCCTGGGCATACGCCTGAAACGAAAGGGCATCAAGTTTTAATTCTTCTTTTAACTCGGTAGCCAGGTCACCCTCTTTGCCGTTGGCGAATTCATCAAGGTAGGCAAGAATACGGTCCTTCATTTCCTGCGTCGCCTTGTTGGTAAAGGTCACTGCAAGAATGTGCCGGAAATAATGCGCACGAAGGCGAAGTGCGAGTTTGAGGTACTCCTTTGCCAGCGTACGGGTTTTACCCGAACCTGCCGAACTTCGATATATGGTAAACGTCTTCGTCGGAGAGATTTGTTTGGCGATTAAAGTAAAGCGGAATTCTTAACTTCCAAAAGGCGCCGTGCTCAAATTGGAAAGTTTCTTTAACTTGATGAACTTGTGATTTTATGCGACGAAGGATTAATATTTGGGCACAGAACATCGCGTTTTCCTTCCCGGTACAGCTTTTACTCAACAATATCCAGCGAAACGTAGTCCTGCTCTTTTGCTGGATCATCCTTTTCGCAATGGTCACCGGCAGCTTCGGTCGCTATCTGGGCATTCCGTATCTTTTTCTCGATCCCGAGTATCTAAACACCGTGGATTTCCGGGGTTTTTTCATCATCGGCCTCGTGCTCGCAGGTTTTGCAACCGCATTCCACATCAGTTGCTATATCATCGACGGGCATCGCTTTACCTTTGTCGGAACTTTATCGCGGCCCTTCACAAAGTTTGCGCTTAACAACAGCGTAATACCCCTGACATTTCTGGCGACGTACATTTATCAGGTCGTCGTCTTTCAAATTAATAACGAATACACCACAGGAACGGGACTTGCCACCAACCTCGCCGGTTTACTGGCCGGATATGTATTGATGACCGTGATCTTCTTCATTTATTTCCGCTTAACGAATAAAGACATCTTCAAATACGTCGTTTGCCGCATTGATGAAAAGATCAAGCAAAATGTCAAGATCACGCGGGCAAGCGCTATGAAGAAACTCGATATCGCCAGAAAGAAGCAGGTTCGGGTCGACAACTATCTCGATTTGGACTTTCGATTCAAATCCGTCGAGGAAACAAGTTTTTACGACAAACAGACGATCATCCAGGTTTTCGACCAAAATCACTTCAATCTTGTCATAATCGAACTGCTCATCATAGGGCTGGTTGTTGTTCTCGGTATCTTCAAAGACTACCCGCTTTTTCAGCTACCCGCCGCCGCAAGCTTCATTATTTTCCTTACCATTTTTGTTATGATGGCGGGGGCATTCTCGTATTGGTTTGGCGGCTGGGCCGCAACTGCCGCGCTGGTGCTCTTCCTGCTTGTCAACTATTTCGTTGGTCAGGATTTTTTCAGCAAGACCTACAAAGCCTTCGGTTTGAATTACGAGATGCCTCCCGTAGAGTATTCTGTAGAATCAATTAAG
>JAEZDW010000010.1 GCA_023417955.1 Bacteroidota bacterium | reverse complement strand
GAGGAAGATCGACCATTGTTATCGGCGGGCTCACGTCAAGACTTGACCCACAAAGTGTTCAGGTGTCAGGAACAGGGCGGTTCACGATCCTGGGTGTATCGCACAGGCAAAACTTCCTGAATGAGTTTACCCTTCCTCCCAGGCTGCGTGTATTGAAAGACTCCGTGCAATTGCTCAGAGACCAAATTCAACTGGTTCAGGCGAATAAGGAAATTGCCAACAAGGAGGAACAACTCATTCTTGCTAATCAGAAAATCGGCGGACAGAACCAAAATCTATCCGTACAGGAATTGAAAGCTATGGCCGATTTTTACCGGATACGTCTGGGTGAGATTGCAGAATTGAAAATGAAGCACGACAGACGGATTACGCAGCTGAATGAGACGCTGGCAAAAGTTCAACGCCAGTTTCAGGAACAGAATGATCTCCAGCAGCGCAACACAAGTGAAGTGGCCATAAGTATTGACGCCGAAGCAGCGGGTAATGTTCAATTGGCACTTTCTTATGTGGTTGCCAACGCAGGGTGGGCACCGCTCTACGACATAAGGGGCGAAGCAACGAATAGACCCTTGAAGCTTCAATATAAGGCGAATGTATATCAGTCCACAGGGGAGGATTGGAACAACGTGAGGCTTACACTCAGTACAGGTAACCCGGCGCTGGGCGGAGTAAAGCCGGAACTGGGACCGTGGTATCTTGACTTCTACCAACCCGTTGTCAGATCGCCCCGCTATCTTGAGAAAGCACAAATGGAAATCGCAGCCCCGGCACCTGTTGCCGATGATGGCTATGCTTATTCAAGCAAGTCTGCGGGAACGATAGCCGACGCCGTAACGGTTGTAGAGAGCAGCCTGATGACTCAGTTTGTGATTGGCCTGCCGTATACGGTGACATCGACAGGAAAGCCAACCCTGGTGGATATTGCGGCGCACTCAGTCAACGCCTCATTCAAATACGCAGCGGCGCCCAAACTCGATAACGATGCGTTCCTTATTGCCAATGCCTCAGGCTGGGAAGCATTGAACCTTCTTGCGGGAGAAGCCAACGTGTTTATGGAAGGTGCGTTCGTAGGCAAGACCCATATCAACCCCCAGCAAATCACCGACACGCTTTCCATTTCGATGGGCCGCGACAAGCGTATAGTAGTTAAGCGTGAAAAAGTGAAAGATTTCACGTCAAGACGCGCAATTGGTTCGAGCCAGCGCGAGACTTCGGGCTACGAAATCAGTGTACGGAATACGAGAAATGAAACAGTAACAGTTTTACTGGAAGATCATATCCCTGTCTCACAGAACAGTCAGATTGAAGTTAGTCTGGTGGAGAGCAGCAACGCGCGATACGATTCAGTTACAGGTAAACTGATTTGGGAATTGACGCTCAAACCTCAGGAGCAGCGGAAGGTGACGTATAAGTTCGAAGTCAAATATCCGAAAGGCAAGACGGTCTCTGGATTATGAGGCTTCCCTTGATTGTTGAAGGCGTGTTCGAACAATGTAAGCGAGTACGCCTTCCTTCAACGAATAAGTGGAAACGCGAATGCGGTTGAATGTATGATGTTGAAGCAGGTATCGGATGAGGCAGCACGCCACAACGATCATGTCTACACGCATTTCGATCATGCCGGGTATGGCGAGGCGTTGATCGCGATCACGAACCAAAAGCTGTTCATAGATTTCGTAGAAGCCCTCAAGCGTGAGCGGTGTTTCGACTTCTTCCGGCGTCTTGATGATATCATGCTGTGCACAGAATATGTCGCTTAGCGTATCGAATGTACCGGAAGACCCGACCATGATTGATGTAGGGAATTTTTTCAACGCGTCGAAGACAGGAGCCAGTTCATTTTCAAAGTGGCGATCCAGTTCTTCGATCTCCAGCGCCGTTATAGGATCGTTTCTATGATAACGTTCGAGTAGTCGCTGAGCGCCGGTTTCAAGGCTCTTCATCCAGAACACTTCATTAGCATTTGCGATGATGAACTCGACGCTGCCACCACCTATGTCAATGATCAATGAACGATCATCACCCAGACCAAGTGCAGCTTTCACACCTTCGTAGATGTACAGGGCTTCATCATCACCTGATATAATATGCACTTCAATTCCGGTGAGGTCGTGTATGCGTTTCGCAATTTCATCCTTGTTGATAGCATTGCGGAAGGCGCTGGTACCAAACGCATAGATGTCGGTGATGCCGTGCTGATCGATTGTATTTCGGAAACTTTGCATTGCTACCAGGGCGCGGTTCATAGCAGCCTCGGTGATGCGACCCTGATTGATACCACCCTTTCCAATCTTTACCGCCAGCCGGTCCCTGTGAATGATTTTTGATCCGTCTTCGTGGATGTCGGCCAGCAGCAGGTGGAAAGTGTTGGTGCCCATGTCCACTATTGCGATGCGGGAGTTCATAAAAGCCGTGAAGATACGAATTACAGGATATATTCGGCCCTTTAAATGGGTCGTTGCTTTACCCCCTAAAATCGGTTGAGATACTTATATTTAGCGGGAAATTTAATGCTATGTCAGATATTTCTGGTAACGGTAATGCGCTGGACGACAAGTTCAGGGAATTGAAGCGGAAGAACGAAGAGGCTGAACTCGGAGGTGGGCAGAAGCGCATCGAACAGCAACACGCAAAAGGAAAGCTTACCGCCCGCGAACGCATTCAACTGTTGCTGGACGAAGATTCTTTCCAGGAGATGGGCAAATTTGTCATGCATCGCAGCAAAGACTTTGGCCTGGACAAAGAATACTATCTCGGTGACGGTGTAGTCACCGGTTATGGAACTATCCGTGGACGTTTAGTCTACGTATTTTCGCAGGACTTCACAGTCTTCGGAGGATCGCTCTCAGAAACCCACGCCGAGAAGATCGTCAAGATCATGGATCTCGCGATGAAGAACGGCGCGCCGGTGATAGGTCTCAACGACAGCGGCGGTGCCCGGATTCAGGAGGGCGTCGTGTCACTCGGAGGCTATGCTGATATTTTTTATCGGAACACCCTCGCCTCGGGAGTCATTCCACAGATTTCAGCGGTCATGGGGCCTTGCGCCGGTGGAGCAGTTTATTCACCTGCGATCACTGATTTTATTCTCATGGTTGAGAATACCTCGTTCATGTTTGTTACTGGTCCCAACGTGGTGAAAACAGTAACACATGAAACCGTTACAGCGGAAGAACTCGGCGGAGCCATTACGCACAGTTCGAAAAGTGGTGTTACTCATTTTGCCTGCGCGAATGAGCTGGAATGTATCCTTAACATCAAGAAACTGCTGAGTTACATTCCACAAAACTGCGAGGAGGAGGCGCCACGTGAACCCTATACGTCGGGAGATGAACGCCGTCCCGGGCTCAACGGAATCGTTCCTGCTAGTCCCAATCACCCGTACGACATGCGCGAAGTAATTAATGGCGTATTGGATGAAGGCAGCTTCTTTGAGGTGCATAAGAACTTCGCTGAAAACATTGTCGTGGGTTTCGGACGCATTGCAGGAAGGAGTATCGGGATTATTGGAAATCAACCCGCGGCGCTTGCCGGTGTCCTCGACATTGATGCAAGTGTAAAAGGCGCAAGGTTCGTGCGCTTTTGCGACTGCTTTAATATTCCTCTACTTGTGTTTGAAGACGTACCTGGTTTCCTTCCGGGAACTGACCAGGAATGGCGTGCTATTATCACCAATGGTGCTAAGCTTCTGTATGCTTTTTCCGAGGCGACTGTGCCGCGAATTACCGTCATCACACGCAAGGCATATGGCGGGGCATATGACGTGATGAATTCAAAACACATCGGCGCGGATCTTAACTTCGCGTGGCCTACGGCGGAAATTGCAGTCATGGGTGCTAAGGGCGCAGCTGAAATAATATTCAAAAAAGAAATTGCTGAAGCCGCCAGTCCCGAACAAAAACTTCAGGAAAAGGTGGACGAGTATACAGCCAAATTTGCCAATCCGTACAGGGCCGCTCATCGTGGTTATATCGACGAGGTTATATTTCCGGAAGAGACACGCATTAAACTAATTCGCGCGTTCGAAATGCTTGAAAATAAAGTCGCGACCCTGCCGCGCAAAAAACACGGCAATATTCCATTGTGACAATTAACAATTACGAAATCATTTTTTATGGACAAGAAAAGCAAACAGTTCCTTTACACGTACTTGAATAACGCATCCCCGACT
>JAEZDW010000468.1 GCA_023417955.1 Bacteroidota bacterium | reverse complement strand
GTATTGGCATAATCTTTCTCAAATTTATAAAACAAACAGCGGGTGCTTTTGTATTTTTGGATTAAAAATTAACCAGGTTATGTTCAGGAAGCTTTTTGTCATGTCCATGGCTGCTCTGGTAGTCTACGCATGTGCAACCGTGCCGTTGACCGGTCGTAAGCAGCTTAGTCTAGTCTCCAATGCAGAGATAATTCCAGCAGTCAACCAGCAGTATGCTGAAGTAATTCAGCAGGGACCTTTATCGAAAAATCAGGAGCAGGTTCAACTCGTAAAGCGGGTTGGTTTAAAAATTCAGAAGGCCGTTGAGGAGTACATGACCTCGCAAGGCCTCGCAAGTGAAATCAAAGATTTCCAATGGGAGTTTAACCTGATCGACGACCCCAATACGGTCAACGCGTGGTGTATGCCTGGTGGGAAGGTGGCGTTCTATACAGGGATTATGCCGATCTGCAAGGATGAAAATGGTGTGGCTGTTGTAATGGGCCACGAAGTCGCCCACGCTATTGCTAACCACGGCCGTGAACGCCTTAGTACACAGGTCGCCGCACAGTTCGGTCTGAATACTTTTGGTGCTTTGATGGGGCAAAACCCTACTGCTGGGAAAGAACTACTCATGCAGGCGGTTGGCGCAGGTACGGGTATTGGACTGCTGAAGTTCAGCCGCGAACACGAATCTGAAGCGGATCGTATCGGATTGATCTTTATGGCGATGGCCGGATATGATCCCAACAGTGCACCCGCCTTCTGGGAGCGCATGGATGCCGAAAGTGGTGGTCAGGCTCCGCCGGAATTCCTTTCAACTCACCCTTCGCACAGCACACGGATCAATGATCTTAAAGGCTGGATTCCCGAAGCTATGAAGTACTACAAGAAGTAAAGATGAATCTAAAGCATGCTATATGGCTGATCCTGGTCTCGGGATCAGCCGTTTCTTTTTCAAGTCTTGCTCAATCCGCAGACGAGTCTCTGGCGCTGGCGGAAATTGAGATGCATCGCAAGGAACAAAATGATGAGATGCGGGCCGACGATTCGCCGTTACTTAAGAAGGATAAGCGCAGATTCAAGGGGCTGAAGTACTTCGAACCGGATCTTGCTTATCGGGTTGATGCGACATTTGTGAAAACCGGCGACCCCACGCTTTTTAAAATGACGACTACAACTGCACGTCTGCCGGAATATTCGGTATACGGCGTATTGCACTTTAACCTCCAGGGCAGTGCATACACGCTGAACGTTTATCGAAGTCCGGATATCAGCAGCAAACCGGGCTATGAAGATTATCTTTTTGTTCCTTTTACGGATCTGACAAATGGCAATGAGACCTATGACGTCGGACGATACATCGAGATGCGGATACCCGAAGGAGATAACGTGGTGTTAGATTTCAATCGGGCGTATAATCCGTATTGCAGTTACAATCCCCGCTACTCGTGTCCGATCCCGCCTAAAGAGAATCACCTTCCGGTTGAAATCCGCGCCGGCGAGAAGAAGTTTAAAGATCACTAGGGTTTACTTCTTGTTGAATCCGCGCAGTTTGATCTCGGTCAGCCGCCGTTTAGTGTCGCGGGGAAAATCTCCGTTCATCATCCAGTCGTAGTAGGCGGGTTCCTGACGGAATACCTGAAGCACAGGTTTGTTTTTGTGCTTGCCGAAGTTGAATATCTCTTCACCTTTCTCGTTGCGAACAATACGCCCTGCGAGGTCGACCATATCGAGTGTGGTGATTTTCGAGAGTGAATCCATATCGTTTCGGATCTCACCGATTTTTTTGTCGGTTGAGTCGATGACATCCTGACCGTCGTACCGCTCCACCTGAGCGAGTAGTACGTCTAGCGTCGCCTGGGCATCGGCCTCTGCGGAATGAGAGTCATTCAACTCCTGACCAACATAAAATTTGTACGCTGCCTTTAGCGTACGCTTCTCCATCAGGTGGAAGATCTTCTGCGCGTCGATGATTTTCTTTCGGGTATAATCGAATTCGACGTCACACCGAAGAAACTCTTCAACCAGAATGGGTATATCGAGTTTCAGTACGTTGAATCCGCCAATGTCTGCGCCTTCGAGGAAGCGCGCGTATTCCTTTGCAACCTCCTTGAAGGTAGGTTTTCCCTTGACATCTTCGTCGCGGAGTCCGTGAAAAACCGTGGACTGCGCCGGGATTGGAATAGTTGGATTCAGCACGTCGGCCTTGCGTTCAACCTGACCGTTCGCATGCAGTTTGATGATGGCGATTTCAAGAATCCGGTCCTGCGTCACACTGGTACCTGTGGTCTCAATGTCGAGAATACAAAGCGGATTTTTCTGATTTAGTTTCATGACAGGAGGGGGGTCGGCTCGAATTAGTCAGAGAGTTTTTCGGCCAACGCCGGCAGATCGATTCCGCCAAAGTTCCCGCTGCTCATCATTAAAAGGTTCTTGTTTTTCCAGGTTTGCCCGATAAGAAATTCTTCAAGTTTCGTTTTATCCTGAAAAACGATAATATCAGGAGACGAGAACGCTGTCCGGATATCACTTTCCGTGAAGACTTCAAGATTGCGAGCCTTCATCTTCTCAGGATTGAAATATACGACCGGTGTCTGCGCCGCTTTAAGACTGTCCTTATACTGGGAAATGAATTTCTTGTTCAGACTGCTGTACGTATGCAACTCCAGGCACGCGACCAAATCCCTGCCGGGAAAGATTTCTTTCACAGCTTTAACGGTAGCGCGAACCTTCGAAGGTGCGTGGGCAAAATCCTTGTACACATCGCAGGAGTTGCTGCTCCGGATTTTTTCAAGCCTGCCGGATGCACCTTCAAATGAACTGATTGCTTCGAAAAACTGATCGTTAGTAATTCCGATCTTTTTCAAAACTTCTCTTGCACCACTGAGGTTTTGGAAATTGTGACTTCCGAAAACTTTCACAGGTACACGTTCCTTGGCATGGGTAAGAAAGAACTGTCCGTTTGTATCCGATGTATGCGGAAAACTTTTGTATGAGATGCTTTGAACGTCTGTGCGTTCTTTCTTTCCGATCATTAACGCCATTGGGTCGGCTTCACAATAGATCAGTATACCGCCTTTCGGAGTCTGGTCTGCAAACAGGTCAAACTGTTTTACATAGTCTTCTTCAGAAGGGAAAACGTTGGCGTGATCCCAGGCGACGCCGCTGATCAGGCCAATGTGATGTCGGTAACGGATAAACTTCGGGGTAGGGTCAAGGGCGGATGAAAGGTATTCATCGCCTTCAATAATTATTACCGGAGCATCTGAAAGCTTTACGGTTTGTTCGAGTCCCTTTACGCGAGCTCCGATAACGTAATCGAATTTTCGGTTGAAGCAGTTGAGTACGTGTACGATAATCGCGGTTATGGTAGTCTTGCCATGACTGCCGGCGATCACGACACGTTGTTTGTTGATGGAGTTGTTGTAAATGAAGTCGGGAAACGACTGGATCGTAATCCCAAGTTCCTGCGCTTTAAGAAGTTCCGGGTTATCAGCCCCGGCGTGCATTCCAAGAATCACGACGTCGGTATCGGCGGTAATTTTCTCCGGAAACCAGCCCAGCTCTTTCGGCAGCAAGCCATGATCTGATAGCAGCGACCGGGAGGGTTCATAGATTTCATCATCAGATCCTGTTACTTCATATCCCGTCTTCTTCAGGGCGATGGCAAGGTTGTGCATTACACTCCCCCCGATGGCAATAAAATGGACCTTTCGCTGTGTCTGCTGCATTCCGCTAGTCTGTATATCCGCGCTAAATTAAGGGAAAAAACTCCGAAGGGCCAAGCTACAAACGAGACCGGGAGGTGTCCGACTCAGCAAGTCCCGGGTGAACCGTCTCCGCAACTCGCAACGTGGTGTCTGGGTAACGAAACCGGAGTGTTCCGATATTTTGTAGCAATTGGCACCGCAGCGGTAACTTCAATTGAAATCAACGTGTCAAGCTCCGTGGTTGTCAGACATATATCCGTGGAATCCATGGGTGCGTAAGAGGGTTCAAAATAAAACCTTTTTGTCAGGTAGTGACAGATTCTGGTATGGCCGACTCACACTTTATTTGTTCACAATTTTTTGTGGTTAACTTGTTTATAAGTTGTGGAGAGCCGGATACGTTATATATCATATTGATTGTACGTTTGTCGCCCTAACAATCGAAACACGTACAACAACCACTGTATGGAGCAAGGA